>JAAHIA010000489.1 GCA_010671975.1 Leptolyngbya sp. SIO4C1
CTAGAGTGCTTCGTTGGATGCGATCTCATCAGGTTATTAATAAAGATTCAAATCCGCTCTCTGAGAGGCAACTAAATTATCGACTCTCCAATCAAACTTTTTGGCCTACGTAATTGACATTTCACAGCCATCCTCATCAATGCCCCGACATAGATAGCACCACTGTCCTCGGACCTTCACGTACGTCTCGTCCACCATCCAGACCTCGCCCACTTTACCCTTTCGCTTCGTCCTGATCTGCTCGGTGAAATGAGGCAGGAACCGTTCCTCCCAATCCCGCACAGTTTCATGGGTGAACTGGAAGCCCCGCAGCAGGAAGAACTCGGCCATATCCCGATAGCTGAGTTTGTAGCGGACGCGACAGAGCAGCACCTGAAAAATGATATCAGTGGGCACCTCGATGAAATTGAAAGGGGTGCCTGTTCGCTCATTGAAAGTTCGCCGACACGCCTTGCACCGAAACATCGCATATCCCAGGTTAGTCTGACGTTGTAAAGGGCACCTCTATAAATGTGATTTCTGACTCAAGTGAGACTCAAATGAGACAGTCATCAATGCTGTTTTGATTGATTCATAGATCACTCATGCAGCCCATGTGTGGGAATCAAGTCAAATATGGGCTCAATGAGGCGTTATCAACCGACTTCAGGCCTGGTAAGCCTGTTAAACAGCAGCATCCACGATGCGCTCTTGCTTTTGCCAGAAGACGAAACGCTTGAGGTTGTAGGTTAAGTTCTTGAGCCCCAGCATCACCTCGGCTCTAGCGATGCCAATCGTACGAACCATCTTGCCACCCATCTCGTTAACCATTGTGCCAAAGACGTGTTCTACCCTGGCTCGGGTCTTCGAGCGCTCCCGGTTGTCCGCTTTCTGCTGTTCACTCAAAGGACGGTTGCGGTAGGCACGCTCATTGATATGACTGACAAAGCCCATCCAACCGAGAACTTCGACTATCGCGGCTGATAGGTAAGCGCTATCTGCCCACAATTCATCGTCGCTGTTGTCAGCATCGAGCAGTTGACCCAGGACTTGGGAGTCATGCACGGCTGCATCGGTGACCTGGTAGCGACGGATAAAGCCATGTCCAGCATCGCGATTGATGTGGTTCTTGTAGCCATAGTGAGATACCCCATTCTTCTGTGTCCACCGCGCATCCGTATCCTTCTGGGACAGCTTCTGGGGCTTATCTTGCCAGTCTTCGGGCACCTTGCCCTGTTTAATTTTCGCGTTCTCTGGTTTGTCATTGCGCTGCTTCGGCACCGGCACCAATGTCGCGTCGATAATCTGTCCGCATTGGGCCTGATATCCTGCCGTATTCAGGTACGACCCGAACTGCTCAAACAAGCCTTCGACCAGCCCCTGCTTTCGAAGCTCGTCCTTGAACAACCACACCGTCTTGGCATCAGGAACGCTATCTTCGAGTCCCAGGTGCAGAAATCGCATAAATGAAAGCCGGTCGTTGACCTGATATTCCAGCTCGTCATCGGAGATGTTGTACATCTGCTGGAGGATCAGAAGCTTGAACATCAAGATCACGTCTATCGGCTTACGCCCGGCTCGGCTCTTTCGGGGCTTATCGTAGATGCTCTCAAGCCTGGGTCGAAATGTTTCCCAGGGGACTAACTCATCCAGGTCGATCAAAAATTCTTTCTTCTCTGCCAGTTTTTGCTGACGCTCACTAAAGTCCCAGAACCCTTTTTGACCCATTGGCTTGAACTCTGTATGAATGTCGATACAATCTCATATTTAGACTGCTTTCGTAATTAATCGAGGTGCCCTAAATTTGAGACGCGGGTTGAGTGGCAATGAGGGCAATCCATAAAAGGTAGATGTAACCGAGACCTAGCGGCACTCCTAGCCTACTAGCAAGGTGGCCTGCATTCAATTTTGGCGACTCAGTGCTGACAGTTTCCCACAGGGACCACCGGGGCGACCTGGCCCGCAAGGCGAAGCAGGCCCACAGGGGCCACAAGGGCCACGAGGGCCGCAAGGTCTTCCGGGCGAACCAAATACTCCTGAATCAACAACATCTTCTACAGGAGAATCAGCTTCACCACGGTTGAATATTTCTGACACAGTAGACGACATAGTCGATGTGTTTGAAAGTCTTGAAAATCTTTCTAGCCCAGATGTTCCTATGGCTAGCCCTAATGCACCGGCACCTTCCCCATCTCCCGCTCCACCAAGCCCATCAGACTATCCGATTCCTGACTCTGTGCCACAGCTGCCAGAGGGTTCTTCGGAACCGCCCTTCAACATATTGGAGTAATGCGAACCAAGCGTTGTATTTTTGAGCAAAATGCGATCGCACTTCTGTTCACATAACTGTACAAAATTAATTTTTCTTACAAAGAATAGCAGTGGGTGTGAAAGGTAACCGTGTTTTGTGAGAACTTCCTAGAAACTGAGTTCAGGCTTTCTGAATCGCTTTATCGCGGGTCAGTTTTTAGGCAAGCTGGTGCATCTACCTTGATGTGATGTCGTGAACCCTGTGCCCCCATGAAGTATCTTTTGTCACACTGTTCGATTGCGCTATCGAGCGTTGCCTTGATTGGCTCGGCTTTAGCGGTTCCTGCGAAGGCGCAGGTGGTGCCAGATGATACCTTGGGGGCTGAGCGTTCGGTGGTGACGCCATTGGGTGAGCAGCGCGATCGCATTGATGGCGGTGCGCTGCGCGGCTCGATGCTGTTTCATAGCTTTGACCGGTTTGGCATTCTTGAAGGGCACGGGGTTTATTTTGCTAACCCAGATGCGGTTAACACCATCTTTAGCCGGGTAATCGGAAACGACCCGTCAAATCTGTTGGGTACGCTGGGAGTGTTAGGGGATGCTGACCTGGTGTTTTTGAATCCTAACGGTATTTTGTTTGGGCCAAATGCTGAGCTAGATCTGCGCGGCTCGTTTACAGCGACAACGGCAAGCGCTGTGGAATTGCCTGGCGGAGAGATATTTAGTGCGCTACAGCCAGAAATACCGTCATTGTTGGAGGTTAATGTAGAGGCTCCGATTGGGTTGGTTTTTGAAGAGGTCAGTCAAGCAACTTTGATTAACGACGCAAATTTGTTTGTTGATGAGGGAAGGTCAATTGCTCTTTTGAGTAATACTGTTATTAATAGTGGAGGATTGACTGCTCCTAATGGGAATGTTCAAATACTTGGCAAAAATATCAAACTCATCGATCAAGCTTCGGTTAATGTCTCCGACGAAACTGATGGCGGCGATGTTTTCATTGGAGAAAACTTTCAGACAGAGAATGCTTGGTTTGATAGAGCAGACATCTTGATTGGCCCCCAGGTTCTCATAAAGGCAAACTCTGATAGAAGAGGAAATGGGGGTTCCGTAGTCATTTGGTCTAGTGGAACGACTAGATTTTATGGAAATATCAACGCCAGTGGTGGCAGTATTTCTGGCAATGGTGGATTTGTAGAAGTCTCTGGACAGCAAACTCTAG
>JAAHIA010000049.1 GCA_010671975.1 Leptolyngbya sp. SIO4C1
ATCGAAATTGATTCCATGCAGGGGAAGAGTTTACATTTTTTTATCTTTCATTCATCTTGGCGTGAACTTCTTGGCAGTGTCAATGTGAAATCCTACGAAATCAAGCTTTCTAAAAAGAAACCTCCCGTTTGGGAGGTCGTAACTTCATCAAACGCAGGCTTCAAACGTTGTCACTTTAAGGAGACTGCCCTGAGGCTCTCTAGCCTTCGGCAAAGCTAGGCATTGAGGTCGCTGCGATCGCAGAGTTGGGAAAGGTGGGTAAATCTAGACAGTGCTGATTGCGACGGCTGCGGACAGCAAGGCGATAGCTGACGCTTTGCAGTTCGGCATTGAGCTGACGGTTTTCGCGCTGAATGTCGGCCACGCGCGCTTTGACTGCCGCCATTCGCTCGGCAAATTTCTGCTTGTAGATCTTTGGCAGCTCCTGCACCACCTGCTCAAGCATGCGCGTGCGATCGGTGAGCTCTTGCACCGTCTGGCGCAGCTGATAGATTTCACCATCGCGATCGCTGATCTGCTCTTGATAAAAGGCAACTTGCTTCTCAACGCCCTGCAGCTGCTCGCGCAGCGCCCTAACTTCAGCATGGTGGCGCTCAGACACTTCTGTACTGGGTAAGAAGTTCTTATTGCCTTTTACTAGCCGAAACAGCTCTTGAGAAAGCTGCTGCACAAGCTGATCGCGCATCTGCAGCTCTTCTTGTAGGCGGGCGAGCTCAGCCTGGGTATCCGATATTTTTAACTTGCTGGCCAGTTGGGTCACAGGGCAACTCCTAAAACTATAAGGTCAACGCTATTTGAAGCTTGAGGCTATCAGGCTCAAGGCCAGAGACGGCTGAATCGCTGCTACTGTAACACCTGATGGTAAGATTCGCCCTTCACTGCCTCCGAATGACAGCATTATTTATCATTTTTGTGGTCATAAATCTAGCACTAATCATAAAAAAATCAACCGCTGGCTTTAAATTCACTGCTTTAAAGCCAATGAGCGCAGCGATATCGCTGCGCTCAGCCAAGTTTTTACCTGTGTAGACCCAGCGACGAGGCTGCTACTAGGCTGCGCCTGGTGGGGCCTGCGACGGCGCTTCTTCAACCGCCTCAGCGATGTCTGCTTCGTCTACTACTAGGGTGAGATAGCGAATCACTTCTTCGCTGAGCCGCATCGCCCGCTCCATCGGCGCGATCGCGCTGCCCGGTGCCCGATAGTTCATCTGAATATAGACCCCTTCGCGATGACGATCGATCTCATAGGCTAGCCGGCGCTTACCGCGATGCTGAGTTTCTAAAATTTCTGCCTCCTGCTCTTTGAGCAGGTCTTGATATTTGACAATAGCGCTGTCAACCGCCTCATCACTGAGGTCTGGGCGCAGAATGTACATTGTCTCGTACAAATTACTCACAAACAAAGACTCCTTCTGGACAAAATGGCTTTTCATCAGTCAGGCATTTTAACTTGAGCCTCTACTTGAGCCTCTGTCAGACTTGCAGACGCAGGCAGCCGGTTTTGGCCTACCGACGGATAAATAGCAGACTAATCACCGGTTAGCTGCTATGCTCATTGCACCGAAAGCTGAAAAGCAAGGACCTACAATCATAGCAAGAAGTGAAGCAGTTTGTATGGCGCAGCGCTACGTCCGAGTTCAATCCTCAAGTGGTCAATTGCACTATGGTCTGTTGCAAGCCGATCGCAGCGTTAAAGTGTTAGATGCTCCGCCCTGGCTCGGTGGTGAAGTGACCGAGGCTGTGTTGGCTACAAACGCCTATCGTCTGCTTGCCCCCTGCGCGCCCTCTAAGGTTGTGGCCGTTGGCAAAAACTATGCTCAGCACGCCAGCGAGATGGGCGGCGATGTGCCCGCAGAGCCGCTTCTATTTCTCAAGCCGGCTACGGCAGTGATTGCCAACGGAGCTGCCATTCTCTACCCGCCTCAGTCAGAACGGGTGGACTATGAAGGAGAGCTGGCGCTGGTCATCGGCGATCGCTGTTTCGCCTGCTCACCAGAAACGGCCCAGGCTAAAATCTGGGGCTATACCATTGCCAACGATGTGACGGCTCGCGATCTGCAGCGCAAAGACAGCCAGTGGACCCGCGCTAAGGGGTTTGACTCTTTCTGTCCGCTGGGGCCTTGGATTGTGCGCGAGCTAACGCCCGGTGCGCGGCTGCAAACCTTCATTAATGACGGTGCTGAGCCAGCGCAGTCAGCGTCTATTGCGGATATGGTATTTTCTCCGGCAGTGCTGGTGGCCTACATCAGTCAGGTGATGACGCTGCTGCCTGGAGATGTGGTATTGACTGGAACACCGGCTGGGGTTGGTCCCATTCAGCCCGGCGATCGCATCCGCATCGAAATCGAAGGCATCGGCGCTTTAGAGAACGACCTGCAGCAGCGAGCGGACACCGGCGTTCACAACCTGCTCAAAGTCGATTAGCCCAGTGAGCTAACCCAGTCAGCTGCTGGTGCAGCTATTAGATGGCCGCGATCCGTCGTTTCAACCCCTGATCTGCTAGCGCACCTGCATGTGCACTGCTTCAGAGATAGTTGGGATCTCTGCATACTGGCCGCGCAAAGATTGCACAATGGCATAGGCAACGGCTGCGATACCGCCTAAAAAGATAACGTTAGCTAGGGTCTCGACCACTAGCGTGAAGCCAGGCGTTGCTGCTAGCAGGCCAATGACCAAGTTGCACACCACAATAATGAAGCCAATCAAAATCGCCTGCAGTGCGTTAAATCGAATAAAGTGGCTGATGTTCGTATTGCGAACCACCAAAAAGATTAGCAAGAAAAAGATAACCAGCGAGCCAAACGGAATGCTGGTTTCCAAAATGTTGGCCGGCAGCGCCAGCAGCTGAATGGCGTATGAAATGGGCCTAAGCGCCGGAAACTGATCGATAAACCGGAAAAATGCCCCGCCCACTCGCGCTGCATCTGTCAGCGGCAGCAAGTAAGGTAGGGCTGAAAATACCCTGTCAGCTGCCGTAGTTGAACCGCGCCATGTCATAGTTGACTACTCCGTTGAAAGACTGGGAATGAACTGAAGATAAATTACTCCGCTAGGCTAGCTGCCGCAAGCGGGGCAGCTTGTCTCTTAGCATAGCGCAGCTCCAAACGAAGCAGGCGTTAGCGAACGGCGCGGCACCTCGCTCCCCTTACTCAGTCTGCTAGCGGTACTAGGAACCTACCTGAGCGATGCGAAATCCCATTTGACACTCATATTGGACCGGATCTTCTGGTGCTACAGGCTGCAGTCGCCGACCGCAGCGCAGCTGACCATCGCGCCAGCGCGGCTGACCGAAGCGATCGGCCATGAGACAGCTTTGGCAGACTGAGTCGGGCGGAAGCAGCTGATTCTCCATCAAAATTACCAGCATCGCAGCAACCACCTCCAAGCCAACGATATATCTTCTATCTTAGTTAAGCTGCATCAGAAGACTGTGCTGATTCATACAGAGCTTAACAGAAGAGCGATCCCGCCGGCTGCTAGCTGCTAGAACGAGCAGACGTCTCAGGTGCTCGACGCTTGATTCGTGACTTGCGCAGTTTGGGCGCTTCGACAGCTTCTTCTTCAACAAATGTGCCGTCCTGTCTCATCCAGGTTGGTCGCGTTTGGTCATACGCCATCTGTAGCGCAGCGGCTGCGATGGTGCGCGGATCGTAGTCTTCACTCAGCTGCGAGACGATGGGCAAGAAAGAAGCCAGCCGCTCGCTGGTGATAGCTTCGTGCACCTGTGACTGCAGCTTCTCTAAATGACGGGCAGCAATTTCAGCCCGCGTTGGCACCTTGCAAAAGGTCAGCTTCTGCTTCATGTGCCGCTCAATCTGACGAATTCGATACTTTTCTAGCGGATGCACAATCGAAACAGCGCGTCCTTCTTTGCCAGCTCGGCCGGTGCGACCAATGCGGTGCACGTAGCTATCGATGCTGTCAGGCAGCTCGTAGTTGATTACATGAGTCAGGTTGTCGACGTGAATGCCGCGCGCTGCGATGTCAGTCGCCACTACCCAGCGGATCTGATGCTGTCGAAATCGAATGAGCAGCCGCTCTCGCTGGGCCTGGTTGAGGTCGCCGTGGTACTCATCGACGCTGTGCCCGGCTGCCTGCAGCTGGCGCGTCAGCTCGGCTGCCGTACGGCGCGTTCGCACGAAGATAATCGCCGCTTCGGGATCCTCCATTTCAAGAATTGGCATCAGTGCCCGAGGCTTGGTCCAGCCGGGCGGCACCACGTAGGCAGCCTGATTGATGCGCGAGGGAGCAGTCTTTGGATGCTCAATAGAAACCGTGACCGGAGACTGCAAAAATTTAGCCGCCAGCTCGCGAATTGCAGACTCCATCGTGGCTGAGAAAAATGCTGTCTGACGCTCCGGGGGAGCATGGCTCAAGATATTCTCAACATCTTGAATAAATCCCATGTTCAGCATTTCATCGGCTTCGTCTAGCACCAGCCAGTTGAGCTGATCGAGGACCAAGCCGCCGCGACCCAGCAGATCTAAAACCCGCCCGGGCGTGCCAACGACGAACTGAACGCCGCGCCTGAGCTGCTGTAGCTGACGATCAATTGACTGGCCGCCATACACAGCGAGCACTCGCAGCCTGGCATCGTTATTGAAGCTTTTGACTGCCTGCGATACCTGCATGGCGAGCTCACGGGTTGGCGTTAGCACCAGTGCCTGAACCGCCCGCTTGTTGACATTTACCTGCTCTAAAATTGGCAGCGAGAAGGCGGCTGTTTTACCGGTGCCAGTCTGAGCTAGGCCTACCACGTCGCGTCCTGACAGCAGGTGGGGAATGGCCTGAGCTTGGATAGCAGTAGGTTCGACAAATCCTAGATCTTCTAGATGCTGAGCCCGTTCTTCAGAGAGTCCTAAGCTGGAGAAAGACAATGTCATTAAAACTCCTTACGTTTGTGAGCAATTGTCACGAGTGAACTTAAAAAGGTGACCCTGAGGCAGGTTAGCCGCAGCCTGACTATGCCAGAGTTGCGATGGGCGAAGCCGCGATCGCAGCGGTGGCTACCGAGCCGTACAGGTCGTAAGTGTCTGCCGCCTCGATAGCAACCGGCACAATCTGTCCAAGCGGTGCTCGACCCTTGACATAGACCAGGCCATCGACGTCTGGTGCAAATCGTGCAGAGCGGCCAATGCACTCATCGCGAGCCGGGTTTTCCTGCTCGATGAGCACCTCAACTGTCCTACCAATCTGGGTCTGGTTGCGCCGCAAAGAGATCGGCTGCTGTGCCAGCATCAGTCGCTCTCGTCGCGACTGCTTTACGGCCTCTGGTACCTGATTGGTTAAGTCAGCCGCCGGCGTTCCCACCTCAGGTGAGAAGGTAAATACCCCAACATGGTCAAACTCATGTCGCTCCACAAAGTTGAGCAAATGCTCAAAATGGGCTTCTGTTTCACCCGGGAACCCAACAATGAACGTCGTGCGCAGTGTGGCCTCTGGCAGCGCAGCTTTGAGCTGCTCGATAATCTCGTCGTTGACCCGTCCCTGCCAGGGTCGATTCATGGCGCGCAAAATCTCAGGATGTGAATGCTGTAGCGGCAGATCCAGATAGGGCAAGGCGTTGGGCATTTCTTTCATGGCCTGCACCACCGCTGGCGTGAGCCCGGTCGGATAGGCATAGTGCATCCGAATCCAGGGCACCTCGACCTGACCCAAGGCTCTGAGCAGCTCAGCTAGCTTGGGCTGGCCATAGAGATCGAGGCCGTAGTTAGTTGTAATCTGAGAAATTAAGACAATCTCCTGCACGCCTTCAGCCGCTAGCTGCTGCGCTTCTGCCACGATAGATTCAATCGAGCGAGAGCGCTGGTTGCCGCGCAGGTGAGGAATGATGCAGAAAGCGCAGCGGTAGTTGCAACCCTCTGCCACTCTCAGGTAGGCCACGCCTGCCGTCGTTGTGCGGTAGCGCGGCACTGTCTCATCCGCAATGTAGGTGGGCTCAGGCGAAACCAGCTGCACGCGCTCACCTGTCTCAGCCCGCTCGATTACCTCTACAATCTTGTGGTAGTCGCCCGTGCCGACCAGCGCCACGGCTTCAGGAATTTCTGCTAACAGCTCGGACTGAAAATGCTGGGCCAAGCAGCCAGTGATGACAATCTTTTTATTGGCTTCTGCTAGCTCGACTAGCGTTCTTACCGATTCTTGACGGGCTTCTGCAATGAAGCTGCAGGTGTTGACAATCACATAGTCAGCCGCTGCCTCGTCGCTATCGACCCCATAGCCGGCTTTGACTAACAGGCCGAGCATGTGCTCTGTATCGACGCGATTCTTCTCGCAGCCTAGGTGCGAAATGGCAACCGTTGGTTTTGTCGTCATAAAAAATTTCGAGACAGCGCTAGATTTCAGCAGCGGGCGTTACGATCGCCATGATGACCAGCACCCTGCCCCAGCCGCAGACCGAATCTCTCTCCGCTAGCTGAGCCCAGCCTTAAATGAGGAACCCAGCTAGGGCGCTAAGCATTAAAGCAGCGATATTTATTGCCCAGATTCAAAAAGCATAACATAACTACACAATTATGCTACGGTTCGGTCTGGGTTTTCGGGCCAATTTAGCGCGCAGCCAGCAAATTCAGCATTCGTAGCGCGCAGCCTGAGGCGCAACCAGACCGGCCTATTCCAGGGCTGTGAGCGAGCTTGAGAAATCTGGCCTCTGCGCTCGAATTCTTCAAGAAATATCTAGCATTGACTGCTACGCTAGGTGAGAAGCGTCCAAAAACAAGTCAGTTGTGGACTTAGGTCAAGTTTTTCAGACAGTAAATCCTATAGTTGGCGTGGTGCATTTACTACCGCTGCCCACGTCTGCCCGCTGGCAAGGCAGCCTCGACGCCGTGGTCGAACGCGCCGCTCAGGAAGCAACCGCCCTGGCCTCGGGTGGGGTAGATGCCATCATGGTAGAGAATTTTTTTGATGCGCCATTTTCTAAGCAGCGGGTTGATGCTGCCGTTGTCAGCGCCATGAGCCTGATTGTGACGCGGCTAATGCAGATAGTGACGCTGCCAGTTGGGGTAAACGTGCTGCGCAACGATGCCCATAGCGCGCTGGCGATCGCAGCCTGCGTGGGCGCTCAGTTTATTCGGGTAAACGTGCTAACCGGCGTAATGGCCACCGATCAGGGGCTGATTGAAGGACAGGCGCATGAGCTGATGCGCTACCGCCGCGAGCTGGGCAGCGAGGTCAAAATTCTAGCCGATGTGCTAGTCAAGCATGCGCGTCCTCTGGGATCGCCTAATCTCACAACGGCAGTTCAGGAAACCATTCAGCGCGGCTTGGCTGACGGGGTGATTCTATCTGGCTGGGCGACGGGCAGCCCCCCAACGCTAGAGGATCTTGAGCTGGCGAAAGCCGCTGCTGGTCAAACGCCTGTTTTTATTGGCAGCGGGGCCAGCTGGGAAAATATTCCACAGCTGATTCAGGCAGCAGACGGCGTGATTGTGTCTAGCTCGCTGAAGCGCCGGGGCGATATTCAGCAGCCCATCGATCCCAGTCGAGTGAGCCGGTTTGTAGAAGCCATGCAGTATGGCCTAGCCCGGCGCTCGCCAACCTGGCCTGAGCCAGCCGCTGCTTCTCAAGTCGGTAGTAAGTAGCTGGCCATTGCGCTATTGGTGCAGTAGCTGGCCGTTGCGCTATCGGCGCAGTTTGAGGATAGCGAGTTGAGAGCTGATTGAGAATAGGCTGATTGAGAATCGTTAGCTAAAGTAGTCGACTAAGGGCGTTATGGATTAAGATCCACCTCGGACTGCTGATTAACCTGAAGGCACTACATATGAGAACACGGGGACGTCGCCGTCAAGACAATCGCTGGATCTATCGCTGGTCGCGTCCGCTGATTGGTGCGATCGCAGCGGTGGGTGCACTCGGTACCGGCTATCTGACGGTTGTAAAGCTTTTAGAAAATGAGGCCGCCTGTCCGACCGCCGGCTGCGATCAGGTGCTCTCGAGTCCCTATGCCGAGCTGTTTGGCCTGCCGCTGACGCTGTTTGGCTGTCTGGCCTATATCGGTATGCTGGTGCTGTCGCTAGGGCCGCTAGCCGTAAATCTAGAGAAGCAGCCGGAGCTGCGCCAGCGGCTAGAGAGCTGGACCTGGCCGCTGCTGTTTGTCGGGGCAACCGGCATGATGGTGTTTAGCGGCTACCTCATGTACATCTTGACCACAGAGCTTAGAGCCGCCTGCCTCTACTGCATTGCTTCGGCTACCTTTACCGTCTTGATGTTTTTGCTGACGCTGCTGGGCCGACGGTGGGACGATCGCGGTCAGTTGGTGTTTACCGGCATCATCGTGGCAGTAGTGGCCCTGGTCGGCACGCTGGGCGTCTATGCGCCGCTGAACAATCCGGGCGCAGCGATTGCCAACAGCAGCGGCGAGATCGGACCGCCCATTCGCAATGTGTCCGGCGAGGCTGAGATAGCGTTAGCGCAGCACCTCAAAGCGGTCGACGCCAAAATGTACGGAGCCTACTGGTGCCCTCACTGTCACGACCAAAAAGAGCTGTTCGGCCAGCAGGCGCTAGCCGAGATGCCCTATATTGAATGCGCGCCGGACGGTCGCGATTCACAGACCGATCTGTGTCGGTCCATTCCGCAGATCACGGGCTTTCCCACTTGGGAAGTCGGCGGGCAGTATTTGCCTGGAAAGCAAACGCTAGAGACGCTGGCGCAGGCGTCTGGCTATGAGGGTCCCCAGAATTTTAAGAACTAAACAAGCGCGAAGCTACTCGACTAGCCGCTTAGTCTGACGGCAGGTTCAAGCGCTGTTTTAGATCGGCTCGCAGCCTCGCTAAGATTGAGCGCTCGTCCACTGTAGCGAGGATGTCGGCAATCGCAGCTTTAGGCCCTTGCGCTCCCCAGCTGGCTCCGTTAGCCAGATAGGTTTTAGCGATTTGCCCAATCATATAGGTAGAGACGCCCGCCACGGCTGCCTGCGCGATCGCGGCTGAGAGATAGGGGGCGGCGGCTAGCCCACCCGTCAGCGCCGTTGAGACGCCTAAAAAGCTCTTTAGGGAGCTTAGCCCTACCGTTGCCAACAGCTCGCTAGCTGAGAGCCCGCCCATGGCCACGGCCATCGTTTTGAGCAGACTAAGCGCCCCCTGCTGCGTCATTTCTAACCCATAGAGGCGAGACAGTGTCAAAATCAGGGTCAAATCAACCGCTGCGCCGCCAATCAGATCGGCCACTAATACCGGATTCACGGCCACGGCCACGGCCTTGGCGAGCGCCAGCTGCCAAATGGTGTCCTCCGCACTTTGAGCGCGAATCTCCAGCTTGCGAGCCACGATACGCTGGTTGAGACTGTCTGCGTACAGCAGCGTATTCAACGCAATCAGCGCTTTCCCATCCCGGTGAAGCGTATCTAAAATCTTTAGCTTGAGCGCATCGACCTGAGCCGGACCGCGCTGTCGCTGCACCTGGCGACGCTCCCCCTGCTGCACGACCTGAGCGATGAGCGGCGCGGCTGCGGTTGGAATGATCTCATCAGGCTGAATCTGCAGCGGTTCTACCTGCTGCTGCAGCTTAGCTAAAATCAGCTGTCGGTCGGCAGTTGAATAGTGATCGGCCTTGTTAAAGACCAGCAGAACTGGCTTACTGGCCTGGCGAATCTGAGCTAGGGCATCATATTCTACCTGCGTCAGATCGCCTGCGACCACAAACAAAATCAGATCTGCCTGCTGCGCAACGGTCTGCGCCATCTGCTGTCGGTCTTGCCCATCGACCTCGTCAATCCCCGGCGTGTCGACTAGCTCAACGCGAGAGCCGTTAGTCCCAGGCAGCGACGCGCGATAGAGCGCTGTTTGCTCAGAGAGCCGATCGATCTGCCAGGCAATGCTTTCCACCTGCTGCGTGACGCCGTGCAGCGGTCCTGTTTGGAACACAGGCTGGCCAATCAGGGCGTTGAGAATCGAAGACTTACCGCGCCCCACCAGGCCAAACACAGCGATATGAATGACCTTATGCGCTAGCTTATTGCGAAGCTTGGCGAGGCCCTGAAGCTCTTGCCCAAGTCCGGCCCGCTCGCGAGCGCTCAGATCTAGCTGATCTAAGAGCTGCTGCACCGTCTGCGTAGCCTGCTGATACTGTAGGTCAGCTGCGATCGCATCAAACTCGCTCACTAGCTCAGTGATTTCCTGAGTCATGTGAGTGAGTCCGTCTGAGGAAGAATTGGCGGTTTGAGACACGGCAAGATAAGCGGCTGCTCTCTTCTAGGATAGTCTGTGTCGCGAGGTCTCTCAGCGAAGCCCCGAGTAAAGCCTCTTTTGTCTGTCATCTGGAATATCATCAGAGAAATTTGATGAGTATTAGTACAGAGATGAGAGAATGAACCCACTAGCCCATGCACTTAGTTCACATGGAGTTTCAAAGCCCGGCTCAGAAAGCCTGTTACGAGCGGATTGCTCCCTGGATGCAGGAGCTGTTTGGTGAATCAGCGGTCGCCTTTGAGGATGAACCGCTGTTTATTGTCACCATTGGTTCTGCGGTGGCTTCCACACGCGTGATCGCCTGGGGAGAAGCTGAAGCGCTGATTACCACTCGCGCCTACGTTGTCACCGATATCGAAATCACGCCTGAGCTGAGCTACTACCTGCTGCGCGCCAACGAAGGCATCTATTTTGGCCGCTTTGCCCTCGACAGCGAGGACGATATTGTGTTCGAGCACAGCCTGGTTGGCTCTAGCTGCGATCGCATTGAGCTGAAGCATTCCGTTCAGACCGTGGTGCGGCTGGCAGACGACTATGACGATGAAATTGTCGCCCGCTGGGGTGGCAAGCGGGCCCTCGATCGATGGGCCTCAGCCCAGTAGCGGCTCTAGCCCAATAGCTGCGTAAACACTGCTAAAAAGGGAGCTCACGAGCTCCCTTTTTAACGCTTTAACCGATTAACCGAGATGCCTCAATGAGACGCCGTTACCAATGCCGCCTAGCGACCGATCCCGACATAGCGGAATCCAGCTGTTTCGATCTCAGCCTGGTCTAGATAGTTACGACCGTCAATCAGGATAGGCGTGTGCATGAGGCCTGCCATCTTGGCGTAGTCAAGCTCCTTGAACTGCTTCCAGTCGGTGACTAGCACCAGCGCATCGCAGCCGTCTGCTAGCCGCTCCGGATCGGTTTCTACAATGACGCCCGAGAGGCCGCTGCCGATACCGCTCTGCGACACGATCGGGTCAAAAGCTTTGACCTTAGCACCGAGTCGGTTCAGATGCTCAATCAGCACCAGTGCTGGCGCATCGCGCATGTCGTCGGTATCGGGCTTGAAGGTGAGCCCCAGCAGGCCCACGGTTTTGCCCTTGAGAATCTTCAGCACCTGCTGCAGCTTTTCTAGTGAGAGCAGCCGCTGACGATCGTTGACGTTGATCGTCGCCTTGAGCAGCTCTGCCTCATAGCCGTAGTCGTCGGCCGTGTGCACCAAGGCTGAAACATCTTTCGGGAAGCAGGAGCCGCCCCAGCCGATGCCAGCCTGCAAGAACTTATTACCAATTCGAGAATCTAAGCCGATACCCTGAGCTACCTGGGTCACATCGGCCCCAACGCGATCGCAGATGTTAGCAACTTCGTTGATGAAGCTAATCTTCGTAGCCAAAAAGGCGTTGGACGCATACTTCACCATTTCTGCCGAGCTCAAATCGGTGACTAGAACCGGCACGGTCGGCAGCGAGGTATCTTCAGAAAACTGGCGCTCGACGATGGGCTCATAGAGCTCCTTCATCATGGCAATGGCTTTGGGATTGCTGCCGCCCAGCACAATCCGATCGGGATTGAACGTGTCGTAAACGGCTGAACCCTCCCGCAAAAATTCAGGATTGCTGACCACGTCAAACTGCGCTTCGATAGAATTGGCCGCAGCGGATACGCCGGCGCCAACCGGTACCCGCTGTCGCTCAGCGATGCCGTCTAGCACGATCATGCGCACCCAGTCGCCCGAACCGATGGGCACAGTTGACTTATTCACAATGACTTTATAGCCACCGTTTAAGTTCTCGCCAATGCCGCGAGCGACGGCCTCAACGTAGCGCGTATCGCTCTCACCCGTTGGCAGCGGTGGCGTACCGACCGCAATAAAGAGAATGTCGCCGTGATTGACCCCCTTACCCAGATCGGTCGTAAAGCTCAACCGCCCAGATGCCATCGAAGACTGCATAATCTCCGATAGGCCTGGTTCATAAATGGGCGACTGACCCGACTGCATTAGCTTAACTTTCTCGGCATTGTTGTCAACGCAGATTACCTCGTGACCAATATGAGATAGGCAAACGCCTGTCACAAGTCCTACGTAGCCAGTACCAATGACACAAACACGCATCGCAATAACTCCCTGTTGAATAGTGATGCCCTCCTACAAAGGGCTAAAGACTAAAAACTTTGAAAGATTGTTTCAGCAGCGGTAGCGACTAGTCACCCGCGATCGCGGCTGCCGGCGCTGGCAGCTTGCCTTCTGCTTCTAATCGCTCTCGAAAATCTCGAATGGTGATCTCTAAGCCCTGGTCGACCGGTATAGTCGGTTCCCAGTCTAGAAACTGCTTAGCTCGAGAGATGTCCGGCTGTCGGCGGCGGGGATCGTCTTGAGGCAGCGGCTCATGCTTAAGCGGCGCGTCCGGATTGACCATATTTTGCACGGTCTGCGCCAGCTGCAGAATCGTGTATTCACCTGGATTACCCAGGTTAATCGGGCCGTGATGCTCGCCGTTCATCAGCCGCATGAGCCCTTCTACTAAGTCAGCGACGTAGCAAAAGCTGCGGGTCTGAGAGCCATCGCCGTATACCGTTAGCGGTTTACCCTGCAGGGCTTGAACGATAAAGTTACTAACCACGCGGCCATCATTTTCTAGCATGCGCGGACCGTAGGTATTAAAAATACGCGCAACGCGAATGTCCACATCATTCTGACGATGGTAGTCAAATGCCAGCGTTTCGGCGACGCGCTTGCCTTCGTCATAGCAGCTGCGAATGCCAATCGTGTTGACGTTGCCGCGATAGCTTTCTGGCTGAGGATGAACCTCAGGATCGCCGTAAACTTCAGACGTCGAGGCCAGCAAAAACCGCGCTTTTACCCGCTTGGCAAGTCCTAGCATATTCAACGTTCCCATGACGTTGGTCTTAATGGTTTTAACTGGATTGTACTGATAGTGCACGGGGGAAGCTGGGCAGGCCAGATGATAAATTTGATCGGCCTCCAGCCGGATAGGCTCAGTGATATCGTGCCGAATCAGTTCAAAATAAGGATGATTGAGCCATTTCAGTAAATTTCGCTTATGGCCTGTATAAAAATTATCGAGGCAGATGACTTCATGGTTGGCTGACATCAGGCGATCGATTAAATGAGAGCCAATGAAACCAGCACCGCCGGTGACTAAAATTCTCATAATTCTGTAACTAGTAAGGATAGTTGAAACATGAGGGCATCAACGCGTTTCGGCAGAGCGCACGTATAGCAGTCAAAGCTTGCTGCCATAAAAACGGCTAGCAAGGGGAATATAAAAAAGTATGCCCAGTATCGGTATACCGATCTAAAAGCAGCGCTTCCGCTACAAGCTGTCCGCAATTTAACAAATTTTTTCTTTATATTTAGAGCAATCGCTCAGGATTCACGAAAACTTCAACCCTGATCCGGCTAAATCAGGATTTCTCAAGATCGAAGGGAACTTTTCTATGGGGACAGCTTGAGTACGGCCATGAAAGCTTCCTGGGGCACATCGACGGTGCCAATCGCTTTGAGACGTTTCTTACCCTTAGCCTGCTTCTGCAGCAGCTTTTTCTTACGAGAAATATCGCCGCCGTAGCACTTCGCCAAAACGTCCTTACGCAGCGCTGGAATGCTGGCGCTAGCAATGATGCGACTACCGATTGAGGCCTGTACCGGAATTTTAAACTGATGCCGAGGAATAAGCTCTTTGAGCTTTTCAGCCAGCGCCTTGCCGACGTAGTAAGCCTTGTCGCGATGGACGATGGCCGCTAGCGGATCGACCGGATCGCCGTTGATCAAAATATCTAGCTTCACCAGCGGATTTTCGCGGTAGCCAATCAGCTGATATTCCATACTGGCGTAGCCGCGCGATCGCGACTTCATCTGATCAAAAAAATCAGTGACCACCTCGGCCAGCGGTATCTCATAGACTAGCGTCGCGCGCTCTGGCGTCAGGTACTTCATATCTTTAAAGTCGCCGCGCCGGGTTTGGCACAGCTCCATCAGCGCACCTACGAAGTCCTCTGGTGTCAAAATCTCAACTTTGACGTAGGGCTCTTCAATCTTTTCGCGCTCCTGCGGCTCGGGCAGCTCGCTAGGGTTATCAATCAGCAGCACTTCCCCCTGAATGGTTGTGACTCGATAAATTACCGAAGGCGCAGTGGTGATCAGATCGAGGCCATATTCTCGCTCTAGCCGCTCCTGCACAATCTCCATGTGCAGCAGCCCTAAAAAGCCGCAGCGAAATCCAAAGCCCATAGCGCTGGACGTTTCTGGCTCATACTGCAGGGCTGCGTCGTTAAGGCGCAGCTTTTCTAGCGCTTCTCGCAGATCTTCATATTGCTCAGAATCGGTTGGAAACAGGCCGCAAAAGACCATCGGCTTAGCCTCTACATAGCCCGGTAGCGGCTCGGTGGCTCTATTTTTGACCAGGGTGATGGTATCGCCTACGCGGGCATCTTCGACCGCTTTGATAGAGGCTGCCAAATAGCCGACTTCGCCCGCATGCAGCGCTTCAACCGGTACCTGATTGGGGGAGAGCACGCCTAGCTCGTCAATTTCGTACTCCTTACCAGAAGCCATCAGCCGCACGCGATCTCGCTGGTGCAGCGTGCCATCCATCACGCGAAAATAGACGATAACGCCGCGATAGCTGTCATAGTAGCTATCAAAAATCAGCGCCCGCAGCGGCTTTTCAATGTTGTCCTGCGGCGGTGGAATCAAATAGACTAGCGCTTCTAAAATTTCATCAATGCCGATGCCTGCTTTAGCAGAGGCCAAAATCGCATTGCTGCAGTCCAAGCCGATGATATCTTCGATTTCTTGCTTGACTCGCTCCGGCTCGGCACCGGGCAGATCAACTTTATTCAGCACTGGGATGATTTCTAGATCGTGCTCTAGCGCCAGATAGACGTTGGCCAGGGTCTGGGCCTCGACGCCCTGAGAGGCATCCACCACCAGCAGTGCCCCTTCGCAGGCCGCAAGCGATCGCGAAACTTCATAAGAAAAATCGACGTGCCCGGGCGTATCAATCAGGTTCAAAATGTAGTCCTGACCGTCGCGCGCCTGATAGCTCATCCGAGCTGCCTGCAGCTTGATGGTAATGCCGCGCTCTCGCTCGAGCTCCATCGTGTCTAGAAACTGCTCCTTCATTTCCCGTGCGCTCACTGTCCCCGTCTGCTGGAGCAAACGATCTGCCAAAGTCGACTTGCCGTGATCGATATGGGCAATAATCGAAAAATTACGAATACGAGAGACGGGTGCGTCGGTCATAAGTGAAATGTATAGAAATCTTACAAACTCGCTTAACCTATTTTAATCCGCTGTCTGAACATCAGCGATACTTTGTGAATCTGCGAGAATTTATCTGAGCTAGACTGCCTCAGATCGCGCCTAGCAGATCGCCTAGCAGATCGCGCCTAGATTGCCCTAGCTCGCTCCCGGCTCTCGATCTGCTCGAATGAGGCTCAGACCTTCCTAGCTCATTTTGCTGTTTTGAATTGCGATAACTCAGACTATGACTCGTCAATCGACTTCCTCTAGCGATGCCGATAAGGTAGAACTCTCCGTCCGGCTAGATGCTGAGCTGATGGATCAGGTCAGCCGTCTAACCAACGACCCTAGCAAAGTTATTGAGGTCGCCCTCAAGCAGTGGCTTAGATCGGGTCGCCGGGCAGAAGATACGCGATCGCGGCCTTTGAACATGAATCCTCCGGTTCCGCCGAAGGGCGAATGGAATGATTAAGCGGGGCGTCTTCGATGTAAATATTGGATGAATTTTGACAGTCAAACCGGGCATATCTAAGATATACGGTCCCTGATAGGACGCTGTCTCTTCCCGATAGCGATTTGTTAGCGCTAAGGTTGACGTATCGTTTGCTTCAAGTCGACGCTCAACTGGCTTGATACTGAATCGGTAAGTGCTGTTCACTTGTCTAGGATGCCAAGCCGACCGTTCTTGCTACTGGATCCTTAAACATGCCTTGGTCTGCTAGTTCTTTTTCATCTATCGACTCGTCTTCAGTGGTGAGCGCAAAAGTTGCTCAAGCACAGACTGATCGGCTAGCTGCGGCTGACGAACCGGCGCTGCTGCAGGTGGTTCACAACGCGCACGGGCAGATTTTATCGCTGCAGTGGCCGCAGGCCTGTCAGCCTGACTATGAGACGGCAGCCTGCGTGGGCCAGTCGATTGAGGTGCTGCTGGGTCCGGTATCGGTGATTCCCTATCTGAGGCGAGTGCAGCGAGTATTAAGAACGCAGCAGCCAGAGCAGTTTCAATGCGTTATTCGCTGCTGCGTTCACCCCGTCGGGCTAGACTTTACCCTCAGTCCGGTTGTCTCCGCAGATACGGTGCAGGTTTTAGGCATTGGTCGACGATTAGAAACGTCTTATCCGCTAAATCCCCCAATTCCTAACAATCACGGGCTTGCGACAAAGTCTACAGAGGATGTGATTCGATATCACGCGCTGCTGACTCACATTGCCGCGAATATTCGTAAGACGCTCGATCTCAAAACCATTTGGCAGCAGACAGTCGATGGGTTAGGCCGGCTGCTCAGCCTGCATCGATGCCTAGTTTGTGACTATTCTCAGGCAATGCAGACGCTCACAGTGGTGACTGAGTACTATCAAGGCAATCTGCATCCCTGCTTGGGTAGAACTTTTGAGCTCGAAAAAAAACCAGATTTCTTAAAGACGATTCAAACGCTCAAGCCAGTCATTTCTGACTTTGTAAGAGACGATGTACAAGCGCCCTACACAGTTTTAACCATGGCGACCTGCTATCGCGATGAGCCCAATAGCGTGCTGCTGCTGCAGCTGCCGCCTGGCCGTCCCTGGCATCCGTTGGAGATTGAGCTGATCAACGAGCTGACCGATCAGGTAGGAACCGCGATCGCTCACGCCAAGCTGTTTGGCGAAAGTCAAACCCTCGCAGAAGAACTGCGGCACGCTAACGAA
>JAAHIA010000490.1 GCA_010671975.1 Leptolyngbya sp. SIO4C1
TTTCTGGTAAATCTTTAGGTATATTTTCGTATTTTACTTTAAGAGCTGCGCCATCGTTTGGATTAAATAAAAACCAAATGGAAATCGTTGCAACTATTAGTAAGACATCCCACTGCCTATCTTCTGCAAGCTTCTTGATTGCTGCCTTTGTAGCCCTAGCCATTTCAATCAAGCCGTTGACTGGATTAGGAAAGTGAGAACTCATATTAAGAAAGCCGCTATTAAGATAGACACAAAGCCGCTTTAAAGCACGGACTTTAAATGGTCTGAATTTGTAGGATTATTCTTGTTTAGGAAGCCTGTTTTTTGAATTTATCACAGTTGTACAAAATAGTGAACAGGGAACGGAGCAAAAGTCTTACAAATGCCAAGCTCCGTTCTAGAATAAATAAATTGCTTTAAGCTATGTTGAGAGAAATATAAGCAATGCCATCAAAGATACGCGTTTAAAGCGTTTATGACTGAGTAACGTTAGACGCTATATCCGTCACAAAAGGCGCCGGCGGCTGGCTGTAGTCGATAGTCAACGCCAGCGCTGCCGCATCATACACAGCTTGCATCAGCTCATTGAGATCGACAATAGGCTCTTCATCGTGCGATCGCAGCGGTAGGGCAAAACAAGGCAGCGGATCGCGCAGATTAAAAGGATACAGCTGCGCCATTGGTCGCTGCTCAACCCGGCTGACTAGCCCCCGATAGTCAGATGCCTGGCTAGCATTCATCCGCTAGCGCGCCAAAAAAAGCTCTCCCTCTGCTTTAGAGGAAGAGCCTTTATGCAAAAGAGAGTCTCGAAATAGGTTTTAGGCTGCCAACGCCGGAATGCGAATTCCCTGCAGGATGCCTTCAGCCTGCGCCATATACAGCATCAGGTCCACAACCCGATTAGAATAGCCCCACTCGTTGTCATACCAAGAGACCACCTTAAAGAAGTTGGGGTTCAGCTCAATACCGGCCCCGGCATCAAAGATGCTAGAGCGCGGATCGGTGACGAAGTCAGACGAAACGACCGGCTCGTCAGTATAGCCTAGGATGCCGCGCAGGCCGTTCTGCGAAGCTGCTTTCATCGCTGCGCAAATTTCGCCATAGCTGGTGGCTTTCTCAGTGCGGAAGGTCAGGTCTACTACAGACACATCTGGCGTCGGCACTCGCAGCGCCATGCCCGTGAGCTTGCCAGTCAGCTCTGGCAGCACCAGCGTTACCGCTTTAGCCGCTCCGGTCGACGCTGGGATGATATTTTGCCCCGCCCCGCGTCCGCCGCGCATATCTTTTTTACTAGGCCCGTCTACGGTGGGCTGCGTCGCAGTGGAAGCATGCACGGTAGTCATCAAGCCCTCGGCCAGGCCGAAGTGATCGTTGATGACTTTGGCAATCGGCGCGAGACAGTTGGTCGTGCAGCTAGCGTTAGACACGACGCGATCGCTGTTCGGGTTAAATGTCTCGTGATTGACCCCGACTAAAAAAGTCGGCACCTGCTCTGGGCTCTTAGTCGGTGCTGAGAGGACAACCCGCTTTGCCCCTGCCTTGAGATGATTTTCGGCCCCGTCGTAGGTTGTAAATAAGCCAGTCGACTCAATCACATAGTCCACACCGAGCTCGCCCCAGGGCAGCTCAGCCGGGTTACGCATTGAAAAGCAAGGAATAAAGTGACCGTTGACGATGATGCCGTTGTCTCGTGCTTCTACTTCACCCGCAAACCGCCCGTGGGTTGAATCGTATTTCAGCAGATAGGCTAGGTTGTCGGGTGGCACCAAATCGTTGATGCCGACAAACTGAATATTTGCATTATTACTAGCCGCGCGAAGGACTAAGCGCCCAATGCGACCAAAGCCATTAATAGCGACTTTTAGCGGAGCCATAAGCAAGATAAAGTTTCTTCAAAAGGTGTACAAGGAGCCCAATCTTCGACATTGGATTTCTCTTTCTACCTGATGTAAAGCAGATTTAGGGGTACTCTCGGGGATCGTTGCTTTTCCTTTAGACTTGCGCAGCACAAGTTAAAGAGTTTGAAGCAAAAGTTTGCAAACCTTAGGTAGATGTATAGATTTAATAACATTTGAATACTTATGCTGAAGGCATTAATCTGCCTAGCGATTGCTTAAGACCGTAGGGCCTACCGCTGACGATAGAGGTATTTTCAGGCAGCCTGACAGACGATTGAGCCAAGTCAGTATTCCATTTCTGGCCTTCACGCTACAGGCCAGACTTTTGGCGTTCTTATCGTTTATCAAGATTGACTCAGCGTTATGAAAACTCTGCCTGGAAGCCCGCTTTCCTATTGGATTGATTCTACCCCTGAAACTAATTACGATGCTTCGGTTGAAGGTGTCACGGTCGACGTGGCGATTGTCGGTGCCGGCATTGCCGGGCTGACGGCGGCTATCTTACTGAAGCGAGCTGGCAAAACCGTTGCGGTGATCGAGTCTAAGCGAATTGCGACCGGCGTGAGCGGTCACACCACGGCTAAGGTTACGGCGCTACATCAGTTAATCTATGCTGACCTGATCGATCAGCATGGTGAAGACACGGCGCGCATCTATGCTGAATCAAATCAGACTGCTGTTGAGCAGGTGGCCAATCTAGTAGATGCCTATGATATCGATTGCGACTTTAGCCGTCAGACCACCTACACCTTCGCTGAGACGCTAGAAAATCTGCCCAAGATTGAGGCTGAGGTGAAAGCGGCTCACAAGATTGGCCTAGCAGCCGAGCTGGTGACTGAGACGTCGCTGCCCTTCTCAATCGCCGGTGCCATCAAGCTTGATAACCAAGCGCAGTTTCACGTGCGCAAGTACCTCATTGGCTTGGCCAGTCAGATTCCCGGTGAGGGTAGCTACATCATCGACGATACGCGGGTTAAGACGGTGAATGAAGGCAATCCCTGTCAGGTCAAGACTGACCGGGGCACGCTGCGCGCTACCGATGTAATTGTGGCAACCAACCTGCCGATTCTTGACCAGGGGCTGTTTTTCGCTAAAAACTATCCCAAGCGGTCTTATATCGTCGCCGGACGCATTGCTCCAGAAGACGCGCCTGACGGCATGTTTATTGGCACCGGCAGCGACTATCACTCAATTCGTACCACCCCCTACGGCGATGCGCTGCTGCTTATGGTTGGGGGCAAAGGGCATAAAGTTGGTCAAGCCGACGATACTGAAGAGCGCTACCAGCAGCTTGAAACCTATATGCTAGAGCGATTTGCAGTAAATAGCGTTGACTACCGCTGGTCGACGCAGGATATGGTGTCATTTGACAAGCTGCCCTACATCGGGCGGCTGACGCCGATGAATAATCACATTTACGTGGCAACTGGCTTTAGCCTCTGGGGCATGAGTAAGGGCACGCTTTCTGGCATGATCCTGTCCGATCTGATTGTCGGACGCGAAAATTCCTGGGCAAAGACTTACGATTCGCTGCGCGCTACGCCCTTTGTTTCTCAGAATTCT
>JAAHIA010000491.1 GCA_010671975.1 Leptolyngbya sp. SIO4C1
TAAAGGCACGCTCTAGAATCCGTCGGGTTTTGTCATTTTTTCGCTGCTGCAGACAGTACTGCTGCTGCCCCGCTAGAATGGCGGCCTGCGCCTGATTTGACACAACGGTCCTTGCCTGAACTGCCAGCTGACAGTGAATCGACAGATATTGAATCGCCTGGGATAAAAAGGCAGTTTCTTCCGCTGGCGTCGCTGGCCGCACAAACAGGCAAAACTTTGAGAAGATGGTTCCCCAAGCCGGTAGCTTGCGAGGCTCGGCAAAGTTTCTGACGGGCAGCTGTTGTAGCGACCGCTCGTACTCAGCCGGTAGAGTATGATTGGGCGAGACCGGAGAGAGATCAACAATGGCTGCACTAATAAACTCTCTACCAGCCACTACATCAACGCCAAAAATTGGCAGATGAAAGTTGGCATGAGGGAACATAACGCAGTGTAAAATATCCAAATGACGGCCAACCTTAGCCAGTTCCAAATGAAGTTTGCGAAACTGAGCTGTTTGGTAGCAGCGATTTTCAATCATCAGTCGCTCCCCTTCAAGCAGTCCTTCGACATAGCCTAAATCGTTGGGTATCTCGTAAGCCTGCAGGGCTAGCTGACGCTGCCAGAGGGCTTCAATTTGATGAGAGAGCTGACGGATAACAGGATGTTGCTGCTCGTGCCAAGAGATATTGCAAACTTGAGTCATGAGTCCTCAAAGTTAGATTAATTTCTCTAACTTTGCCTCACCCCTGTGCAAACCTTGTGCAGCTAGGCTCACACGCTCTGCCATTGCGCCTGATACCGCCTCAGCCGATTCAGTAATCGCTGGGCTAGGTCCTGGGCATGAATCGGCTTGGTAATGTAGTCATCTGCCCCTAGCGCAAACGCCTGCGCCTGCTTAGCCCGATCGCTGTGGATGCTCAAAAAGACAATCGGCAGCTGCTGCCACTGCGGATTGCTACGTAAGACCTGGCATAGCTCAAAGCCGTTGATGTGAGGCATTTCAATATCTAAAATTAATAAGTCAGGCAGCACCTGCGCAAAGAGCGTCCAAAAGCGCTGCGGATTGGCGAGCGGCGTAATTTGAAAATTCCAGGGCTGTAATAGCTGCATAATTTGCTGCAGGTAGTGGGCATCGTCATCCACAATCATGATTTTGCTTAGATGATAGCGATGATGAATCATCTGAGTGACGACCTCTAAAACCTCAGCAGGCACCACTGGGTATTCCAGCACGGTCGCGCCGCCTCGGCGGATCAGCGCTAGGCGATTGCCAAAGTCGGCCTGAGGCGTGACCACCAGCACCGGCAGCTGAGGCCAGCGATCGCTGAGCCGGGCAATAAACTGCAGCAGCTGTTGCAAAATCGGCTCATCGAGTACCGGGTCAATCTCACCCGCAGCTAAGTTGACCAGCACTAGGTCGGGCAGGTCTGCTGCATCGGCTGAGTTTGTCTGCACCGACGATGATAGCAATAGCCTTTGTGCAGCCGCTTCAATGGAAGCCGCCACCGTGGTTTGCAGCCCTTGTGCAACCGCTAGCGCCACCAGCTGGTGAACGTAGGGCATCTGATTGACGTCTAACACTAAGACAGTCGGCGAGTAAGGTGGCCTCTCACTCAGCTCGATTAGCTGCGGCGGCTCATCCAGTGCGTGTCCTAACGTCGTCGCTAGTGTTTGAAACTGAGAAATCTCAGCGGATGAGAGGGCGATATCAGACTGCAGCAGCTGTCTCATTTGCTGTACGAGGTGATAGCCCTCTATCAGACCAAAGGTGCCCAAGGTACCTGCCAAACTGTGAAGCGTCTGTTCAACTTGCGACTGCTGCTGCTCGTTTAGCCTTTGCTTAGGTAAGATTTGAGCGATGTGAACCAGATATCGCCAGCGTTCTAGGTTCTCACCCTTGTGGGCCTGCCAGGCCTGGGTGAGCCCAGCTAAATAGCGTAGCTGCCGATCGCTGTGCGCTGCTTGTACAGCTGCTTGCTCGCTACTAGAGCCCGAGGCTTGGGCATTGAGTCGATAGCCTAGCCCGTGCATGGTTTCAATCAAATCAGCTGGCGCACCGACTGCTTTGAGTCTGCGCCGCAATCCGCGAATATGGGAGCGCACCGTTGCCTCACTGGGAAAGTCTTCTGACGACCAGATTCGATCGAGCAGCGCGTTGGCACTAAAGACCTGATGGCTGTGGCGTAAAAACAGCTCTAGCAGAGAATATTCTTTGGCTGTGAGCGTTACAGGCTTTCCACGATAGGTGACTTCGCAGCTCACCGGATCAAGGCAGAGCTCTCCCCAAGTTAAGATTGGCGCAGAGTCTACTAGCGTTCGCCGAAGCAGTACGCGAATGCGAGCCAGCAGCTCTGCAATATCAAACGGTTTAACTACATAGTCGTCAGCACCCGCTTCTAACCCGCTGACTTTATCAGTCTGTTCATTCCTAGCCGTAAGCAGCAAGATTGGCGTGCTGTAGCCCTGCTGTCGCAGCCGCTGACAGAGATGAATACCGCTCAGCTGAGGTAGCATCCAGTCTAGAATAATCAAATCGTAGTCGAAAGTAGAGGCATAGGCCCAGCCTGTCTCGCCATCAGCAACGCGATCTACAATATAGTGCTGAGCCGTTAGCTGCTGGCTTAGCAACGCGACTAGCGCATCGTCATCCTCAACCAGTAATACTCTCATCTAGGTTCTCTGAATAGACCAGTCCAGTAGCTTTGCAATTTGGCTGGCTAGCGTCAGCGAATTAAAGGGTTTGGTAATCACCCCAGCAACGCCGATTTTTTGAAACAGCCGTTTTTCAGCAGTTTGCGTCTTGGCAGTCAGCAAAATCACTGGAATACGCTGCGTTTTAGGATTTTTATGCAGCGCTTCAAACGTAGCAATGCCGTCTATCTCTGGCATCATCACATCCAATAAGATGGCATCTGGCTGATGCATTTCCGCTTGAAGAATGCCGTCTCTGCCAGAAGACGCGGTGATGATGTCCCAGTTAGCTTCTAGTTTGAGGCTAAGTCTGACGACCTTTTGGATTGACTCTTCATCATCAACAACTAAAACCCGTTTAGATTGCATAGTCTTACAGTGCTTCAGGAGCAACAAGAGGAATCGTGAAGTAAAAATGGCTGCCAGCTCCCAGCTGACTTTCTGCCCAGATTTGGCCGCCATGCTGTTCAACAATCTTGCGACAGATGGTCAGCCCTAGGCCCGTTCCGCCTTTTTTACGAGCATCAGAAGAATCAACCTGCTGAAATCGCTTGAAGATACTGCTGAGCTTATCTGCGGGAATCCCTTGACCGTAATCTTGAACGCAAAAGAGTGCCATAGTCGGAGTCGACGGGGCCATCTCAGACGGAACAGTCTCAGAAGTGGGAGATAACAGAACTGGTTCGAGGAAAGTTTGAACGCTGATGCGAATGACGTTGCCGGGTGTTGAAAACTTGATGGCGTTGCCAA
>JAAHIA010000492.1 GCA_010671975.1 Leptolyngbya sp. SIO4C1
GCGTCTAATCCGATAGCAATAACAGGATTGCTCATATGCTTTAATCGTTCTCTTGCTTGGGGTCTGGGGTCAGCGGCTTGAACTAGGCATCTGGCGCTAGGCACCTTTTATGCAGATTAGTAGAGCTCTCATCGGTCTGAGGGCTAGAGCGAGTGGGGTTAATTGACTCTTTAAAGAAACAGCGGCAATCTCCTAAATTTTAGTGAAGGCTTTGAGAGCAAGACCGTAGATTGAGCACCCAGCGACCGCCAGATCAGGCTCGATTATGCCGTAGCCGAGCGCTCAAAAAATAAAGCGGGCTGACCAAGCTACTTACGAAAAAGGCTCGCTCGCACTGCGTGACAACATCGGCGCGGGAGATATCACCATATTCGAACCAATGCCTGGCCAGCCGCTTGAAGTTGCCAAGCGTTAGCCGGGCCATGGTTAAGGGCGCCTGCCAGGGCTCGACCCTCAGCATCTGGAGAGAGCAAACGCAAAGTCCACAGCCGCGACTCAGGGCAATCAAATAGTCCGGCTCTAAGCGACGCTTGGGAATTTGGTGATGAACATGCATCGCTGGGTTGTACCAAATGGAGTAGCCGGCCTTGTGCATGAAAATCAGAGGCTCATAGTCGTCACCTTGCACCATCGAGCCCTGCGTGCGTCCACGCAGCTGGGGCGTGAGAGGGACAGTGCTCAACCAGGCCCTACGGTTGATTACCCAGGCGGCCGATGGAGGCAGCACCAGATGTTCAGGGCGGTAGAGATGAGCCGTTGATCCCCGCTCTCGGATGGCTAGAAAAGATTGAATTCGTTTGAAATTGTCAGGCGGCGGGACCTCAAAATCACCGTGAATCTGACCGCCAAAAGCACCGACTTCGGGGTGCGCCTGATAAAATGCATAGGCTGCTGCAACCCAGCTATCGGCTGGGATAATGTCGTCGTCTAGAAACCCTATCCACTCACTTTGAACCGACTGTATGCCTCGCTGTCGGGCAAACGCCGCTCCTTGTTGGGCCTCAAAGACGTAGTTGAGCCGAGGCGTACTGTCTCCCCAGTCTTTTTGGATTTGCTGAACTAGCGCTGCAGTTTGATCGCGGCTGTTATTATCAACTACCAAGATTTCCCACGCTAGGGTTTCGACGCCGGTTTGCGATCGCAGCTGCGCGAGCACGCGCGGCAGCCGCTCTGCGCCATTATAGGTAGGAATCACGACCGTAAAGCTGGGCGCTGTAGACGCGGCCGGAGCCGCCGCAGAAACTATCTCAGACATCGGTATCTACAGTGGGAGAGACGATGGGTGCAGCCGCTATCGGCTGCGGCTTAGAGAGCTGAAACCCTTGACCATATAAAATGCCCGCCTGCTGAGCCTGCTGTAGCAGCTGAGGCGTTTCTACCCGATTGGCGATGATTTGGGCTTGAGGATAAGCGGCCATCAGCTGCTGGAGGCGACTCGCCCAGCCCGGGCGACTGAGAACCTGGCTATTGAGCTTGAAATGGCTAAGCGCCCGCGTCTCAACCGTGCGAAGAACGGCCGGTCGCAGGCTAAAACCGTCGAGCGTTGTTTGACAGCCGAGCGCGCTGAGACCTGCTATCAGCTGCCGCGTTTGGCTAGGATAGCGCAGCGCGGTTACTTCTTTCAGCTCAAAGCACAGCTGCGCTGCGGCCAGCCCGGATTGGCGCAGCTGCTGATCGATAAAGTCCAATAGGTGCCGATCTTGAACGCTGCTGCAGGATAAGTTAATCGCGTAGGCTGTCTGGTCAACCTGGCCAGGACTGGATGCAGGCTGGCTGAGGGCAAAAAACGCCTGGCGAATGACCCAGCGGTCTAAGGTCGTCATCAGCCCCAGGTGCTCGGCATTAGAAAAAAACTGACTGGATAAGGTAAACACCTGATCTTCGGGACTGCTCAGGCGCAGCAGCAGCTCGCGCTGATAGACAGCGGGCGAAAGCTGAGCGTCAATCGCAACAATGGGTTGCTCGTAGAGACGGAATCGGTCTTCCTCGAACGCAGCAGTCAGCGTTTTAAGCCAGTGGGTGCGCTGCGGCCAGCGCAGCTGATTGATCCAGTCTTGGGCTCTGTCGGTCGCTGCTTTCTTCAGTAAGAAATTTGGGCTAAGCAGGGTGCTGATGAGGTATTCTCGCTCGCAGGCCTCTAGCAGGGGCAGCTTTGCAGCGGGCCGTCGCTGGCGAAGATAGTGCAGCGTCAGTCGCCGCAGATCGTTGGCAATGTAGGCCGGTATCAGCAGCGGTCGCTTCCAATCGGGCACACCCAGCATGCGAATGTAGAAGCGGCTCAGCCCAACGCAGCGAAACAGCTTGACCAGATAGTCCTTCTGTAGCCGACCGCTGGGAATAGTGTGAAATACCACCATTTTGGGGTTGTACCAGATTTCTTGGCCTGAGTTTTGAATATGCAAAAGGGCTTCGAGATCTTCGCTGGCTAGCCCCGCCTCTTTGCCTTTGTTGTTGAGAAATAGGCGTGAGGGAACTGCGCTCTGCCAGGCCCGTTTGCGGACCACCAGCCCTGCTGCCGGCGGTAGGATTTTAGTCTCTGGTCGGTAGAGGTGCGGCTGGTCACCGCGCTCAATGATGGCTAAGAAACACTTGATTTGATCAAAATTATCGGGCAGGGGACCGTCAAACTGACCGTGGATCTGGCTGCCAAAGGCACCCGCTCGCGGATGCTGCTGGGCAAAGCAGTAAATCTGCTCAAGCCAGTTGGCCTCTGGCAGATTGTCATCGTCTAAAAAAGCAATCAGGCTGCCTCGGGCTGCCTCAACGGCTCGCTGACGGGCAAAGGCCGCGCCTTGTTCAGCCGCGAAGCAGTAGCGCAGCGCTGGCCAGCTGCGGCGATAGGCTCGCACCACGGCAGCGGTTGCGTCTGTGCTGTTGTTGTCGCTGACAATCACTTCCCAAGTAAAGGCAGAGACAGCGACTTGCGATCGCAGCCGCTCTAGGACGAGCGGCAGACGCTCAGCGCCATTGTAGGTAGGAATGACGACGGTAATATCAATGCCAGTCCTGTCAGCGATGGTCCGCTCCTCAGCTAGGTGCGAATGGTTGACTGGCTCCTGAGATAGCTGTTGAGAACTGACCATTGCTCAATCAAGTCTTGCCAGAATAAAGTCTTGCCAGAGTTAAAATCTTGCCAGAGTTTGTGAGAGAGGACTTCAAAGATGCTCACGGCGTTTCCGTAAACATCGTACGAGGGCCAGGATAGGATTGAGTATGCCCTACGCTGAAGCGCGCTATGTGCGTAATTTCATCACAGAGCGCGATTCGTAACAATGACTTGCTCCGTAACTTCAAGGATTCTTTAAGCTGAAGCAGCTATGATGAGGCCGGGTTAAGCCAGCGCCGCTCAACGAAGGTTATCTCTGTAGGCTCTAGCCGAGCTTGTCGCCGCTGAGGATAAAGATCGGGTCAACAGACTTG
>JAAHIA010000493.1 GCA_010671975.1 Leptolyngbya sp. SIO4C1
TGATTGACTGACAAAAGTTATTCAGGCGCGTAGGAGTACGTTAGTACTCTGAGCTCTAGGCAATAGGCTCGTTTCTCGTGTTGTTTGCGCGAGGCCATCGCCGGGTCAGGGTCACGATTGGTTGTGAAGCTAACATTGCGGACAATGCGCCAGCCTTGCACAGCAGAAGCCTTGAGCCAATCCCAGTCAATGCGAAATAGGCCATAAAGATGACAAGACACCCCTGATCTATGCGTGCTCAATCGTGGCGATCGCACAATGCGCAGTCCCTTAGATATGTAACATTGACAATTGACTGAGGGCTCAATCTTCTCTACTGTAAGACATAAGCCGCTTTGCAGCGGTGAATCAGATCCTGAAACTTGGCGCTGCCCGCCGGTACGTCCAATACCAAGCGAGCAGCTGACCCTGCCCAAACTGTCATCACCAGTTCGGACGGAGCTACGTTGCATGGTACATCGTAGCCACCCCGATTGTGTAACAGCTGCGGGGTGGCTAAGTTTTTGGGCTGATTTCCAACTGCCCTCAGTCCCCTTGGATTGAGGGCATCAAAGTCGCTCCTGCTGGAGCGCTTTGTACCTAGTCGCTCCTGCTGGAGCGCTCAATACCTAGTCGCTCCTGCTGGAGCGCTTAATACCCTACTGGAGATCAGACCATGTTCCAATACAGCGATTCGGGCGCAGGTGCGCCTCCAGTTTCGTTCGACTATTCACCCCAGTTTGAAGACCTTCGCCTCAGCATTACTGGCTCAAAAGCCGGATTGCAAAAAATGGTGAAGACCTTGCATAAGCTAGGCTTCGCTGACCCCAACGACTGGAGCCAGCCGCAGCCAAAAGATAATCAGTGGGTCACCGTGCTCATTCGCCGCGTGCGAATCGATTAAGTTCTCCATAGAGTCCCCCAAAATTGGGGGATTTAGAGGGTCTAGGCTGAAGCTGCCAGAACGCTAAGCGGGCAAGCCTGAATCGCATGCTAAATTCTCCTACGAGAAAGGGCTACTAAAGCGTAGCCCCCTCATTTCTAGTCGCAGAATCGCTCGCACAGATCCTACAGCGTTAGTGATTGCGGATTGTTTTCAATCAGGTCGGCCAGATCTTTTAAGAAAGCTGCCCCATCAGCGCCGTAGATAATCCGGTGGTCAGCTGTCATATTCACCTGCATCTGTCGCTTGACGCCCATCATACCGTCGTTGTTGATCACCATCTGTGGGCGAGAGGCACCAATCGCCAGAATCGCGCCCTGACCGGGTGGCAAAATCGCATCGAAGCGATCGACGCCAAACATGCCGAGGTTCGACAGTGTGAAGGTGCCGGAGTTATATTCTTCGGGCTGCAGCTGCTTTGAGCGAGAGCGGGCCACCAGGTCGCGCCATAATCGCGACAGCGAGTAAATATCCATCTGATCAGCACCGCGCAGCACCGGCGTAATCAGCCCGCCGCCTTCCATCGCCACGGCAACAGAGACATTGATGCTGCCGTTATAGTGAATGCCCTCATCGGTATAGCGCGCATTCAGCAGAGGATGCTGCTTCAGCGTGACGGCAACGGCCTTGGCAAGCAGCGCCGTCATCGTCACGCCCTTAGATTTGATTTGCTTGTAGAGCGCATCCAGTCCGTCGGTGGTAATCGTGTAGCCGACGCGGAAGACCGGCACCGACAGGCTGGCGTTCATGTTGCGCACAACCGCCTGCTGCAGCGTATTGAACGGCGTGGTTTGGCCGGCGACGGCGGGGGGTGGGGTGGGAATGGGGGCTGGAGCAGCGGAAGCGGCGATCGCAGGCGCTGGCGCCGGGACAGCTTGAGGGGATGGGGCAGGTGAGGGAGTGGGCGCTTTGCCAGCGGCTTGCTCAACGTCTTGGGCAACGATGCGACCGTGGGGGCCGGAGCCTTGCAGGGCGCTGAGGTCGACTTTGAGTTCTTTGGCGAGCTTTTTGGCGCGGGGTGAGGCAATCGTGCGACCGCTGGCGCTGCCGTTTTGGCTGGGGGCTTCGGCTGGGGCAGCTACGGCGGTTGCGGTATCAGCACCAGCTGCTGTCGTTTTAGACTCGGGCGGTGTGCTGGCTGCTGAGCCATCGCCTGAGGCAAGCGAGGCGGCTTTCTGCTTGGCTGCTTCCATTTCAGACTCGGATTCGGCCAGCAGCGCGATCGCACTCCCCACGGCTGCCACATCGCCGGCTTCGACCACAATCGACGCTAGGTAGCCTTCATAGAAGGACTCTACGTCCATGTCAGCTTTGTCTGACTCAACGATGACGACGGTTTCTCCTTTCTCAACTTTGTCACCTGGCGATTTGGCCCAGGAGACAATTTTTCCTTCCGTCATGGTTGAGCTGAGCGCTGGCATGAAAACTTCGCGAATCATGGGAGACTTCCAAAGCAGGTGTGAACAATAGCGGGCGGCAGAATCGCCAGCATTTAATTCTAAAAGAATTTGGCCATGCGGAACAGGGGCAAGGGATACGGGGAGGGCTTTGACTGCGCTCAGCCCTCGAAGAAAGAAAACCGGACCTAGCTAATAGAGCGGCTGGTCGGGCGAGCAAACGGTAGACCAGCTTTCCAGGTTGGTGCGGGATTCGAGCAAACCGCTGAGTTCGCCGCGATAGCCGATCAGGCGTTCGCGGTTGAGGGAGTCGGGCTCGGTGTAGGTGACGAGCTCATCAACGGTGGCGGCTGAGCAAACCCAGTCCTGGGCTTCGTTGGCCTGGGCCAGGCGGGCTTCTAGCTGATCGATCTGGCGCTGACGGGCGGCGTTGCGATCGCGGCGAATGTAGTATTCCACGTTCTGCACAGCGACTCTAGCAAAGGGATTGCCGGGCCGCAGCTCCAGCGCTCTGCGAAAGTTGATTAGGGCTGTGTTGTAGTCGCGCTGAGAGGTGGCGGCATAGCCGATGCGCATGGCGCGCTCAAAGGCGGTTTCCTGAGTTTGCTTGAGGCGCGCCGGGAGGGGGGAGGGGGCGGCTAGCAGCGGCCCGAGGTCAGCAGTAAGACCCAGTACGCCAGCGACGAGAGGAACGCTCAAATATCTTAAAAACCGATTCATAGGACTATCGTGAATCTTCACAGGCATTTATAGCCTAAGCGGGGTCCGAAGCAAATGACTGCGCCTATAATGTAGTTACTTTGTATATCCGCGATGTATATCCGCGATCGCCATGACTTACTCTACCGCGCATTCTTCTGACTATTCGGCTGCCCAGACCTCTGCAGATACCGTTGCTCGCACGCGGATTGTCAAAATTGGCAACTCGCAGGGGATTCGCATTCCTAAATTTATTGTCGAGCAGCTGGGCCTATCGGGCGAGGTAGAGTTAGAGGTCAAAGACGGACAGCTGCTGATTCGCTCCCTTCAGGCACCGCGACAGCAGTGGGCCGAGCAGTTTAAGCAGATGGCCGAGGCTCAAGACGATCGACTTTTAG
>JAAHIA010000494.1 GCA_010671975.1 Leptolyngbya sp. SIO4C1
CGATGAGATAGACCACGGTGACTGACTGCGTTAAACCGCGAAACAGAGTCAGCAAGTGGTCGATTGCTCGAGAAGCAAGCGTCGCATTCATGAAGCAGTAAATGTATCGCATAGGGTTCTCCTGGCCGTTAGGATCGCTGCTGAAAGCTCGATGGGATAGCGAACCTACAACTTCAGTTTCCGTTTTAAAGAAACAATCTGAAGAAAATGTGAAGATCCGCAGAAGTCTGTCCTAGGAGGGAATAACCGCCTATACCAGCCGATAGAGCTGAGCAGTGGATCAGTCTAAAGTTATAGGCCGTAAAGCTGAGGATCTTGTGAGGGCAGCTGCCGCTGAGCGCTGATCCGGCTGCTACTTTGAGAAATAGCGACAGATCAGCTTTCCGCCTGCCTCCATTGGCGCGGGCTGGCCGTCTTGGCGAATGCGCTGCCGAGAGCGGCAGTTGTAGACAGCGGGCGGCTGCGGCGCGCCATCAATGCTGAGCGTAGCCCGATATTCCCAATGGTGCTTAGCGCTGCGGGTAATTTTCAAAATGCAGACAGCGTGGCCATCTAGCTGGCGGCAGAGTATGGCGGCGCTAGCTGACGGCACCGCCAGCCCAATCAGGCAGATCAGCCCAGCCATCAGGCCCATGACTTTCTGTCTCATACAGGCTGCTGCACCATGGCAAGGTTGAACCGCATCGCCCTGCCGTACCAGCACCTCGCGCACCAGATCGGGGTGATTAATAAAGTAGGCAGTCCCCTGACGGCCGGTGGGCTTAGCGGTGGCGATCGCAGCGGGCATAGGTCGGTCTAACAGGTATGATGTCTAGATTCTGCCAGCGCTATGCTGGTATTGCAAAGCAAGGAGCCCTGAATTATGCGTCGCCGATATCTGATGCATGCGGCCGTGGCGCTGGCTGCAGCCGTCATCTTCAGCGGCTGCGAGCAAACGGCAGCGAATGACTACGACGCCACCGCCACCGTCACCTACACCTGGCAGGCCGCCTATACGCCCAAAGGCGTTTCGCCAGACCGCCCGCGCGACACCCGCTTAGAAACGTTTGAATCAGTCTCACTGGTCAATCACAACGGCACCCGCCCCGGTGAAGCCGTCACCGGCCCAGATGAAAAGGGACTCTGGTGGCCTGCTCTGCCGCCTAAGCCCACCGTCGACGACTTAGAAGCCCGCACCCGCGACGGCGAGCAGGCGTCTTCCCCAGAGCTGATCAAATCAGTTGACTATGCCATTACCTTTGACAACGCCGGCGAAACCGTGACGCTGCCTACCAACTATCAGGTCTATCGTCAGGCTGCCAAAGCCTACCCTAATCAGCGATCGCTGGCGCTAACGCTGGGGCCAAATGAAGGCTCGGTAATCAATGCCGAGGTGCAGTAAGCAGCTAGCTGCACAAGAGTATAGGCTAGACATAGCGTGCATTTGATCGACTTTTATCAGACTTCAGCAGGACACTGGCATGAGCAGCCAAATTATTGATGAACAGCTGCAGGCATATCGCACCCAGCTTGACGGGCTGCTCGCGCGCGTCTATCGGCTGGCCGTCACCATCAGCGACAGCCAGCTCAAAGACACGATTCAGGGGCTGCGTAAAAGCATCAACGAGCCGTTTTTATTCGTCATTGTGGGCGAAGTCAAAGCCGGCAAAAGCAGCTTTATCAACGCCCTGCTCGAAGCCGAAATCTGCGCCACCGACGTCGAACCCTGCACCGACATGGTGCAGCAGATTGTCTATGCCAGCGAGCCCTTCGAGCAGCAGCTAGAGCCCAACTTAAAGAAAATTGGCCGACCGATTGAGATTCTGAAAGACATTTCAATTGTGGATACGCCTGGCACCAATACAATCATCCAAAATCATCAGATCATTACCGAGAAATATATCCCCAACAGCGACCTCACCTTTTTCGTCCTGTTTGCCAAGAACCCCTATCAGAAAAGCGCCTGGGACTTTCTCGGCTACGTCAGCGAGCAGTGGCGCAAAAAAGTAGTGTTTGTGCTGCAGCAGGCCGATCTGCTCCGCAGGCCAGCAGATCTAGAGCGCAATATTGCTCGCGTGCAGGAGCTAGCCCACCAGCATCGGATTGCCTCACCAACCATCTTCACTACCTCAGCTGAGCTAGCCTTCGAGGGCGACAGCGCCGCCAGCGGCTTTCCAGAAATTCAGCGCTACATCAAAGAAATGGTCGCCACTGGCGAAACCTACCGCATCAAGCTGCTCTCGGTCGGCGACACGACGCAGATTATCATCGACGAGCTTTCAGAGCAGGTGCTGGCGCTGGCGCAGCGGCTCAAGGCCGATCAGGCGGCGGTGGTGCGCATTCAGCAGCGGTTTGAAAGCGGCCGCTCGCGATCGCGCCTCGAAGTGGATGGTTTAGTGCGACAGCTAATCGAGCGCTACGACACGCTCACCGGCCGCATCAAGCAAGAATTTCGCGAGCAGCTCTCATTTAAGAAAGTTGTGGGGCGCTCCTTTCGCGGCCTGTTTAACAGCGAAGCCTCGCTAAAGCAGTGGATCAATGACTTTGTCGAACGCTGCCAGCGAGAAATTGGCGCTGAGCTAGAAGACTTTGCTAACGAGGGCACCGCTCATCTGGTTGACGGCATCCGTCAGTTTGGCGAAGACCTGATTCGCGATCTCGACACCGTACCGCTAGAGAAAATCCACAGCAGTCGCATTCCAATCAAGATTCTGGAGCGGCGGCAGGAAGTGATTGACGGCATTAAATGTAAGGTCGCTAATCTGCTAGAAGACGACGGCCTGATCAAAACCCTAGACCCCGGCTTTGAAGGCGAAGCCGCCGGCATTGGGGGCGCGATCGCAGCGGTCGCCGTTACCCTGATTCAGGTGATCGAGCTGCTGACAGCGCAGCTAATTTTGAGCACCTTAGAAGTCGTCTTTGCCGGCATTGGCGTGCTGGTCTTTGCCGTCGGCTTTAGCTGGCGACGCAATCGCATTATCCAAGAATTTGAGCGATCGCTAGACGGCGCTAAATCCACCTTCGCTCAAGATGCCACCGACCGCCTCAACCAAAAGCTCGCGCTCATCTATACCGACCTAGAGCGCGAATGCAGCCAGTTTTACGACGACGTACAGCAAGAAGCACAGGAAATCGGACCGATTTTAGAGCAGTTTGAAGCCATTCAGACCGAAGCACGGCAGGTGTTAGGGCAGCTGCGCAGCGGGGCGAAAGCTTAGGACGCAGGAATGAAGACGCCCGGCACTCCACCCTTCTACTCATTCACCTCACCATCTTCCCCATCTGCCTCATCCTCCCCATCTCCCCCGCTCCCATTCTCCACTACCTCCCCGTTCCCCGCTCCCGTCTCCACCGCCTCCGCCGTCTCCAGCCAGGGCGAATCATAGCGATGCCAGGGCAAAATCGGATCG
>JAAHIA010000495.1 GCA_010671975.1 Leptolyngbya sp. SIO4C1
TTCCCCGAGCGCGTTCAGGTGCTCGGGGATAGTAAAGCCGGGAATGCTAGCCGTGGCGTTTTCGCCATTCACATAGACGATTGTATTGCCATCGCTGAAGGTATCAGCATCGCTATTGATGAGCGCGATCGCATCCTCTACTGACCCAAATGGATTTTCGTAGGTGCCATCGCCGCCGCTGCTGGCTAAATCGACGTGAATAAAGCGATAGTCTTCTTCCTCTTCAGGGTTGCGCAGCGCTTCGACATCCTCTTCAGAGATAATTTCTGACTCATCGCGCACGTTGACGGCCACGCTGCTGCGGCGAGTAATCGGATCTCTGAGACGAATGGGAACTTCGTACTCTTCTTGGAAATCAGCCGCTTCCTCCTCGTGGAAGCGGAAACTCGGCCAGCTAGCATTAAATGACAGCGCCACGCTGGTACCAAACAAATCGTCATGCTGCAGCGATAGACCAGCGTTGAATTTAGATTCAAAGTTGGCTGCTAGGCGCAGCTGACCGCCTAGGCTGCTGTCTTCACCTGAGAGCAAATAGCCACCGGCGTAGCCCATCAGCTCACCGCTATTCCAGTCAAATAGTGAAGTGCCAATCTCAGCATCAAAGCCGCCTAGCGCATTCTCTTGCTGAAAAATTCGCTGACGCTCGCGCACAGCGGATAAGACTAGCTGGTTGCCCTGGAAGCCGCTAGAAGTTTGTAAGCCTGTATCGGTATCAACGTTTTGGAGCGTATTGGTGCGATCGCCAATAGGCACATAGCCATTGAAGCGAAAATCCCAATCTTCGCCTAAGCGCTCGTAGCCAGCGGCCAGCTGGTAAAAGGTATTGTCTTCTGTTGAACGACTATCAACACCGACATAGCCACCGCGCACCAGGTTGCGCTCAGCGTTATAGCCGCGATGCCCTAAGCTCAGGCTAATGCTGGGGTCGCCTTCAATCAGCTGTAAATCGCCTTCTAAAAAGGTAACGGCTTCGCCCGCAGTTTGGCTCAGCGGCACGAATGCACCGACACCGACAATTTCATCGAAGCCGGCACTAGAAGTGCTCAAGCTCGCATTGAAGCGAGTAGGAATTATTAAATCTTGGGCGCTGGTGCCCTCAGCTTGAGCAGTCACATTTTCGTCAGCCGCGACTGTCTCATCAGTAGCCGGCGTGACTGTCTCTGCTAAATCTTCACTAGCCGCTAAGTCTGCAGCTGGCTCAGAGGACTGCTCTAACCGGGTGACAGCTGATGTCTCTGCTAGCTCTTCACTAGCTGCTGAGTCTGCAGCCGGCTCGGAAGACTGCTCTAGCTGAGCGACGAGTGTTTGAGCGCTGGCAGAGGTTGCTAATGTATTGTTTTTAATAGAGCCTGGCTTAGGCAGCTGAGCAGAAGTAGATAAAGTAGCAGCGCGACTATTGCTAAATCGAACAGCTGGCTCTGCACCAGTCGGCACAACTGCTGCTGCCGGTGCTACCTGAGCAGGCAGCTGAACAGAAGGGGTAGAAGCTTGAATAGATTCTTTGGTAGAAAGCGAGTCATTCGACGGGAGAATTTCTTCTTGAGCAGCGACTAAGGTGCTATTTGAGGCTAGGAGAGTGCCAGATACTATTAAAGACATAGATCTTGACATTCTTACCTTTTTGGAATTTTTAGTTGGTTCGGGCATGTTCAAACAACCTGCATAACTAGGGATCTAAGCCTCAAAGACGACGCATTAACCCGTTGTCCTAAGGGACAAAAGTAAGACTAATACGCATTTCTAGTAGGTCTCACGGAAGAGAGTGTGCCCTGTTTAAAGATTGTGTTAACTACGTTGAAACAACTAAATTTAAAGTTTTTAAGATACTGATCCCCTACTGAGAGGGCCAATCTGAATGAATCTCTCAGTATATTTGCGGGATACTGGCGGAATGCTGGCCGAATATTAACGGAAAGCTGACCGGCTCTAGCAGAAAGCTGACCTACTCTATATGAATGATATCTCGTAGGTGAAACCAGTTGTAGCGGCGAATTCCCCAGGGTAGCAGCACTAGCAGCACGACGAAAATAGCAGCGAGCGCAATTCCTAACAGCAGTTCAATGGGAAAAAGACATTAGGCTTACTCTTTTGAGCGAAGCTGAATAAAATCACTAGCTCGAACCGGCATCGCTGCCTTCGGATGAAGCGCTCGAGGCTCTAGGTTTATTCGCAAAGAACCACCATAGCTCTAATCCAATCAGGCCGAGCCCAGCGGCTGTAACACCTAGCTTCAGGCCCAGCGGCTGTTCGATGCGACGAAATTCGCCCGTATCGGCTTCAGCAATCTGAGCGGAGGCTGGCATAGGACTGCTCAGCAGCAGTGCCAGGCTAGCCAAGCTGCTCGCACTGTACCTACAGAGTTTTGTCACCTTCATGGCTAGCGAGCTCTCCTGGGTTGAAAATTTCTCAGCCGCAGCGCGTTAGTCACCACTGAGACCGAGCTAAAGGCCATTGCCGCCCCAGCAATCATCGGATTGAGCAGCCAGCCCAGCAGCGGGTAGAGAATACCGGCAGCAATGGGGATACCAGCGACGTTGTAGATAAACGCAAAAAAGAGATTTTGGCGAATGTTGGCCATCGTGGCTTTACTCAGCTGAATCGCTGTGACAATGCCCTGCAGATCGCCCGAGATTAGGGTAATATCGCTGGCCGCGATCGCAACGTCGGTGCCGGTGCCAATAGCGATGCCAACGTCCGCTTGGGCCAGCGCTGGCGCATCGTTGATACCATCGCCCACCATCGCTACTGTCTTGCCTTCGGCCTGCAGCTGCTGAATCTGCGCCGCCTTTTGGTCGGGCCGAACCTCGGCAATGACGCGCCGAATGCCGACGGCCTGCGCAATTGCGTGCGCCGTTTGCAAATTGTCACCTGTCAGCATCACCACCTCTAACCCCATCCGCTGCAGCGATCGCACCGCTTCAGCCGAGGCAGGCTTGAGCGCATCGGCAATGCCAAACAGCCCCTCAGCTTTACCATCAACAGCAATCCAAACAGTGGTCTTAGCAGCCGCTTCCCAAGCCTGCCGGCGGGTTTGCAGCGCGGCTGTGTCAATCCCCAAGTCTTGCATCCAGCGATCGGTGCCAATCTGCACGCGGTGACCGTTGACCGTGCCCTGCACGCCTCGACCGGTGACAGCTTCAAACGCTTGCACTACCAGCTGCGATGCTGCTGCCTGCGTCTTGGCATATTGCCCAACCGCTTCGGCTAGCGGATGCTCTGAATAGCGCTCTACGGCCGCTGCCAGCTGCAGCAGGCGAATCTCATTGCGGTTGGCGCTGCCGCGCACGGTGAGGTAGTCAGTGACGGCGGGTCGCCCCTGCGTCAGCGTGCCGGTCTTGTCGAGTACAATCGTCTGCAGGCGATGGGCCTGCTCTAAGCA
>JAAHIA010000496.1 GCA_010671975.1 Leptolyngbya sp. SIO4C1
TTGCCCTCTTGCCCTTTGGCGCTCTATCGGCGATAGTACGAAAGTTCTTTTCTGCGAGATAGATGAAGCGAGAGTTGCCAAAACTGCTCCTCGCGCTCTGGGCTGAGGTAGTTCTCAATGCAGTTGATAATTTCGTCAACAATGACCGAGGTTGGCTGTGTAGGCAGCTTGGTTAATTTAATTTGAATACGAAATAGAATGCGCCTTTTACCGTTAGGGTCGCTGCTTGTGACATATTCGACATCGAAGATTTGATCCACAAGACGTGGCTTACTGGCTAAGCCAATGACGCCCTGACTGGCTTGCTGGGGTCGTAGAGCCACGCTGACGCGCTGCTTCACTTTAACCTTCAGCTGATTCACAATAGAAAAATGGAAATGTTCTTCTTCCATTCGCATGCGCAAGTAGTCAAGATTGAAGTCACGCGAATGAATTAAATCAGGATTGCGCTCCATCTGGCTGATAGTTTTGAGCGCTAGCTTGACTCGCTTTTGTAATTCCTGATTTTTATAAATCTCAAAATTTAACTTCTTTCTGACTCGGCTAAATTGCACCTGAGAGACAATCCCAAGCACAACTAGCAGCATGCCTAACCCGCTAGAGGTATACAGCCAAACAGAGCTATTGGACATCTCAGCTGGCTGAATGGCCGGAGCCTGCGCTATTGAAGCAGAGGCTAGCGTATTGGAAGTAGACATCGCTGAAGACATATCAATTTATCCTCTAAAGCATGGCCTCTTCCGGAAAGAATGCAATCGGGAGATATATTGAAGTCCTGTATTTTTCTGAGAGAAGCTGTATCAGCTAGTGGCGCCAGCGTGCGCGATATCCCCGAGCATCAATGTGGCTCAAGCGCGGATATTTGCGATAGCGGCCCAGCCCACCGGGCCACCACGGATCAAGCGCCCAATAAACCTGACTGCCGGTGAGTCCACTGACGTAAAAATCAATCGCATCGCCAACGATATGGCGACTGCGCGAGGCACCGCCAACTCGTCGGTTAACAGCGGGTGGGCGATACCAGCTGGTGATGATGAAAGGTCGACCAATGCGATCGCGTGCCCGCTGCGCTAGCTGGGCAATCCGCACAATCGCATCGACGGTCGACTGATTGCGCGGCATCCGTGCGCCGCCGCGAGTGGCTTCAGCCCAGGTAAAGTTACCGTTCGGAATGATGGCCGCATCGAGCTGAATATTGTAAGGTGTCCAGCGGGCCGGGCGCGGTGGAATCAGGATTGGCTTGGGAGGCGGTGGCGCTTCAATCGAGGTGCGAGCGGCTCTCGACATGCGGCGTACATCTTCAAACAGAGACTGAATAGCGCTGATGCGCCGGTCTAGCTTGCGCCAAATTTGCACCAGCCGAATTAGCGCTTCTCGCTGCTCTTCGGTTTCTTTGTAGCTCTTGGGCAGCTCTTCTAAGAAGGCAAGGAGCGCTTTATCGATGCGAGCAGCGGCGTTGGCTAGGGCTGCTGGGTTCGACTTATTGGCGCTAAGAAACTGCGGGCTGACGCCCAGTGCCGCTAGCGCCGTGGTCCGTGAGTCTAGCCCTTTCCAAACTCGATAGGCTTCAGTCAGGGCAAAGCGCTGGTAGCCGCTGCCTCTGTAGTAGTCTGGGAGGCGCTCCACAAAGGCAATCAGGGCCGGATCGACAATTTGCAGGTTGGTCTCAGCCGCATAGGGATCGCTCTGACGCAGCCAGTCAATGGTTTCTTCGCGCGAGTCTAGCTGCTTCCAAAGCTGCGTCAGCCGCAGCAGAGCCTCGCGCTGATAGGGATAGCCCGAGTAAAACCGCGAAACTTGGGTAATAAACTCGACCAGTTCTTTATCTAGGGCGGCCTCATCTACCACGCCGTTTTCAACCGGGACATCCAGCGCTTCGATGGTTGCGGCCTGAGTGTCAAGCTTGCGCCAAATGCGCGCCGTCTCGAGCAGGGCCTCTCGCTGAAAGTCAAGCCGCCCGTAGTTGGGGCCGACCCGTTCAGCAAAGGCGAGCAGCTCATCGTCTAGCTCGGATAGATTATGCGGCAGCTGGTCGGCACCGTAGTCATAATCAATATCTTCGATGTAGGCATTTAACAGCTGGTCAGCGTCCGCTGCCTCAAGCCGAGCGGCAGCTTCATCGCTACTGGGCGGTGCGTAGCCTTCAGCAATGCGCTGTACGAAGCGATCGCTATAGCGTCCCTTGGCACCATCCCACAGATCGCGACCGCTCCAGCCTTCTGCCGTGAGCGCGCTGGTCAGGCTGCGAATTGTGTTGGCCGCATACTGCGCCTGCTCTGGGAAGGTGTTGACCTGCTCAGCCGGAATGCGGTTTGCTGGAGAAATGCCAAGGCCCACTTCACCATCTGCCAGGCGCGGCTCTTGGTGGACCGCATACAGCGCTGCCAAAATTGGTTTATGAATGCCTGCTCGTTCGGCTTCTAAGAGATAGTAGTAGTTACGCTGATCGGGTAAAAGCTCTGCCATGATTGCCGGCCCTGGTATCTCAAATGCTGGGTCTCAAACCCTTATGTCAAAAGTGTAAGCCGTTATGGACCATCCGCAGCCACTCGATGCCGATAGCTCAGCTGCTTTTGCGCAGATTCGATTAATTGCGACCGATATGGACGGCACGCTGACGCAGGCTGAACAATTTCGTCCGGCTATGCTAGCTGCGCTAGAAAGGCTGCAGGCCGCTGCTCTGCCAGTGGTGATCGTCACCGGCCGCTCGGCCGGCTGGGTCAGCGGCTTGGCGCACTACTTGCCTATTGTCGGTGCGATCGCAGAAAACGGTGGCCTCTACTTTAGCAAAACCCATCCTGAGCCGACCTTTCTACAGCCGATTATCGATATCCAGCAGCATCGGCAAAAGCTCAGCAGCCAGTTCCAGCGGCTGCGGCAGCGCTACCCGGCGCTAGCCCCGTCAGCCGACAATCAGTTTCGTCTGACGGACTGGACATTTGACGTGACCGGCCTGAGCCAGGCCGATTTGCATTGGATGGCTACCAGCTGTGAGCAAAACGGCTGGGGCTTTACCTACAGTACGGTGCAGTGTCACATCAAGCCGCTAGCTCAGGCGAAGGCAGCTGGCCTCGCTCAGGCCCTATCGCAGGGGTTTCCGGCGCTCAAGCCAGCTCAGGTGCTCACTGTGGGCGACAGCCCTAACGATGAGAGCCTGTTTGACGCTGCCCAGTTCCCCAATTCGGTCGGCGTGGCCAATATCCGCGACTATCTAGCCCATCTGACGCATCAGCCGGCCTACATCACGACACAGGCGGCAGGGGCAGGCTTCTGTGAGCTAGTAGATTACCTGCTGGCAGCGCAACCCTAGCCGGCTGGGTGCGATCGCGCACCTGGCAGAGACAGGCAAATTTCGGGACCTGTTTTTGCCAGGA
>JAAHIA010000497.1 GCA_010671975.1 Leptolyngbya sp. SIO4C1
CCTGCATCTCGCCTAGCTCATATTCCAGATAGAATCGGCGTGGGCAATATTCCCAGGCATTGAGGTACGCCAGGGGCAGATAGGATTCAGTCATTCTTTGAATTAGTTTGCGGTCTATGTTTTTAATCGGGTTTGGCCCATACCCATCGAAGTTTTGCGACCAATACCGGCGAAATAGGAAAACTGAGCAAGACAGTGAGCTAAACGTGCTTGTTTAGAATCGGGGAAACGATAGCTGACAATTCCTTCAGCCCCAAGCTGAGGACTGTTTTTAAGATAAACAGAGCGAGTTTTTAGCTCATAACCGGTAACAAAGCCAGTCCATTCGATAGGCGGCCAGGCAAATCTTTCTGGGGTAAAGTGATTCCAGCGCTTGAGCAAGCCGCCAAAAACGGTCTGTGTAACAGGGAACGGCTGCACATAGCCCTGCTGCCTGAAGCTGGTGGGTGATACCAGCCGCAGCGTGAGGTCTTGGCCAGGATGGGGCAGCTGAGCGAGCAAAGAATACTGAGCTGAGCCAACCAGCTGATTGCTGCCGGGCATGGCTAAAATCTGTTTGACTTTAAAGGGAAATCTGTCAAGGCTAATGGATGCCAAAGGCTCCATTGACTGACTCTCTTCTAACCCAGCGAGTAGGATACTCAGTAGACTGCCCTGCAGCAAACTTACTCGAATGGTAAACAGATCGCCCGCTTTGGCCATGTTTTTAGCACGTCTGCGACCGAGCAGTCCCGAAATGGCAATCGGGGAAATCTGAGCATTGTGAATATTCGAACCGACTTCTGGATCCGCCAGGCTAAACCAATTCATCACCTGAGCGTGCACCGCTTGGTTGAGATTAGCGCTCAGCGGACCGGATTGAGCCGCTGCGATCTGAATCGCGATCGCATACAAATTATCCAATTTTGGCAGCAGCATGGCTAGCTCCATAGGCAACATTAGCGGGCAAGTAAACAACAGGGCTGCTATCGTTTGGGCCATCATCTCCTGCGCGAATTCGCCAGTAGCCTCCGTCCAGTTGGGCCTGGCTAATCAGGCTCACGGGCGGCATCACGACGCGATCGTACAGTAGCAGCTGTGTGTTGGTTGGCATATCGATCGGGTTGAGCGGATGGGTGCAGACAAACTTGCCATGCTTTTGAGTGACGGTAGCCTGCTCTTGATAGCGAATGTTTATTTTAGTGGCCCACTTACCTAAACGAATCCAGGCTGGCATTTGCTCAAGCTCAAGCGGCTGTTCTGAAAGCAAATAGGTGCAAAAGGTACTACCAACAGCGAGTTCTTTTGCCCGACCAAAGTTGATGGGATAGTTGTGCTTGGCTGCCTTGCCACCGAACTGTTCTGACCTGCCGTAGTAGCCGACCTGTGCAGCTTTAAAGGTATTAACCTGATAGTGCCACTGTAGAGGTCGCGCTGGAAACAGATAGAGACCTAGTGAGTTGAGCTGTAGCAGATTTTGTTCGTGCTCGACATCCAAATAACCAGGACGCTGCGCGGTAGGGCCTTTCATACGATACGGGCGGGGAATGTAAGTTTCTGAGAAAACGGCGTAGGTCAGCGCCCAATTGTGCAAATATTTCTCAGTTTCATACAAGATACCCATTTCGCGAGAGGCGAAAAAGAGATTGTCATGAAGCGTCAAGCGACACTCATAAATATGTGAAATCATGAGCTATTTCTTCTTTCCTTTCTTGGCAAATGCGCCATAAGTAGTGGCGTAGCGCTCAGTTTGCTGATAGAGTGCCTGCAAGTGCGATTGCAGCATCTCTTCATCCTGGTAAATTTCATTCACCTCAGTAACCAGCTGTTTTACCTCTACACCAATCAGCGTTTGAGCAGTGCGAATGGGCTCTTTTGGTAGTAGCGTGGATAGGACAGTGGCAGCGCGATCGCATAGCTGCTCTACGGTCATCTTGTCTTCTCCTTTAATCACATCGTGTAGTGCCTGAGTCAGATATAGATTGCTAAATAGCTCCCCATCTGCAAAGACAAGACCCACCAAGTGATTTTTTACACTGCCCGTTCGTGTCTCCTGCGCGCCGTATCGTCGCGTCCGTAGCAGGTTGCCCAGCACATAAAGAAACCCTTCAAGGGTTGCATCTCGAAGAGTTTCAATCGTTGGAAAAGTCACCTCGGGCAGCACGTGGTCCTGCTCATTGATGGCGCTGCGCATAGTGCCACCCTCGCTCATGGTGCCACCTTCGTAGGGGGCATTAAAAGTAAAGCTTTTGTGCGATAGCTCATAGGCGCTGAGGGAAAAGGCCGAATCAGAGTAGACCTTAGAGCGCTCTGAGCCACTATCGCCGATAGCAAAGCCGTATAAAATGCAGTCGGGGCACTTCTTGCAAGAACCTTCACCGTTGTACTCACAGTGTTTGGCCTTATCTGCTGCGTCTGCTGTAGTCAGCTCCAAAGCCCGAAGCAGCTCTCGCCCGGTCAGCCGCTCCGGCGTTGTCTGTTTGCGCTTGAACATTACCAGTCGGCTTATCGAAGTATCATCCTCAAGGCCAGCCTGAGTTCTAGCTGTGTTGAGTACGCCATCGGTTTGAAAAATGGGAAAAGACTGGCTGTGGCGTAGCATGACAAAGTGAATGTATTTGCCAGAGGCTAACCGAGGAAATTCATCGTGGAAGTGAGGCTTAAGGGTATCGAGGATAGTCATAGATTATACGTGAATAATGAACAGGTCAAAAAATAGTTAAAGATGCTAATGAGTTGACTCATGAATTTTCTGAATTATCTTCCAGTGCCAATAGATGATAGACAAATTCTGCGCCAGACTTGATACGGTTACGATTCTCCTGCAGTAGAGCCCGATCGCCGCTGTATTGCTTGAGAAAGAGTTCTTTGACGCAGGTTGTCATAAAGGTCTGGATAGCTTGAATCTCTTGCACCCTGCGATCTGACGCCTGCAACTGCTTATTCATCCAGATCGGTCGAGTGTAAGGTTTCTGTCGCTCGATCGCAGCTTTTAACTGACCGGCCCCTTGCAAAATCAAATCTTCATCAGATAGATCGTGAGGAACCGAAAGAATCGTTTCCAATGCTTTAGACAGCGGCAACAGGATGGCATGACTTGAGTCCGACGACCTGACTTGATAGAACTTTCGATACTCCTCAACTAAACGCTTTGTCATGTTTAAGGTTTCTGTCATTCTGTCATCTCCTTTAGACCAAACGGTCGCATAGTGCCAATATCGTTGGGCTACAGTAGAGGTAATCGCTTGCTTCCACTGACGTAGCCCCTCATTCGCTAGCACGAATACATTCAACACATCGCTGGCCAAATCTCGAACAGTGGCTGGCAAAGCTCGCCAGCGGTTGTCTTTGCGATCAGCTTTGCTATCAATATGAATGCTGTAGG
>JAAHIA010000498.1 GCA_010671975.1 Leptolyngbya sp. SIO4C1
TCCCCTGGGGGTATTAATAATTTGAGCTGAAGCGCGAATTTGGTGAGGCCTTCACTGAAGTTTGCGCTTCAGCTCAAATTATTAATACCCCCAGGGGAATTCGAATCCAAAAATCAGATTCGTAGGTTCCTTGTATATCGGTAGGTTTCGCTTCAAGTTGGTTGCTGCTTGCCTATGAATTGGCCTGTTTTGAGCCCATTGTAGCTCTATTCCAACAGATTCATCTCAATCCGCCGTCGTTAGGCTCTAGCTTGCTCAAGCTGGACTGGAGGGCCTGAAAGAATAAAACTTTTTCGGCGCGTGCGATCGCATGGGCAACGCCTAATTAGTCCACAATCCCCATTTCCTAACGGATAAACTCAATCGGGCAAACATTAAGATTTACCACCGGCTCAAATTCCCTGCGGTCAGAGGTCACCAAAACCCCATTTTCGCGGTTTGCTAATGTCAACGCGAAGCAATCTGCCAGCGCAATTCTAGCGATGGTTGCCTTGTACTTGCCTACCTGCTGCCAAAACTCTATTGTCAAATCCTGACGAAATATTACCCCAGCCTGCTGTAAGTCTCTAAGAACATCATGTGTAGCAGTTTCTCCGCCACTTCTGTAAAAATCGTAATACACCTCACACAAATTGACGCTGTGAATCATGCAGTCGTATTGATTGCCCGTTAAATAGCTCTCTACGACAGCTGCACCCGCTTCATCTCTGAAAAATGCAATGACTGCACATGCATCGAGAATTACCTTCACAGGTTGCGATCCTCCCAATCGATCTCCGCTTGCTTTCTGTGGGCAAACTCATCGCTGCTCGTTGCAACATGGGCGTACTTGCCCCTGAGACTGCTGATAAAAGCACGCCGCTGCTCATCCTCTGCAGGTGTTTCAGGCTCAGCTAGCTGTTGTGCTCGTCGGTATAGATAGAGGCTGTCAATAAATCGATCTAAAAAGGCTAAGGTTTCCTGTCCCATGCCTTCTAGCTTCTGAATGATTCTCTGTCTCAGTTGGGTTTCACTCATCGCCCATCCTCTCCAAATCAAAGCCACCTTCGCTAATTGGATTTTAATCTCCTTTGTCCAGCGTTTCTGCTTCCTTCATCTGCGCTGCTAGCGCAACCGTTTCCCGAGCTTTATCATTTCCTAGATCGAAGGATTTCGGACTCGCTGGCTCCCATTCGTGCCAGCAGCGCTGCCAGCAATCCCTTCAGCTCAACCAGCTCTAAATCGAGCCGGTCAAATCGCTGGTCACTCTCTTTGTACATGGCATTCACATTCTGAGCCAGCTGCTGATAGTTACGCTTCAGGTGTCCAAAGTCCCGCTCAGCTGCATACTGCTTACGCACTATTGCCCGCCACCAAGCGATACCGCCACCCACCGAGGTCACTAAGCCGACGAGCAAGCTAATCAAACTCAACGTTTCCGACATCCCAGCTCCTTTCTCAACTCAAGCACCATAGGCCCTTCTCAGCGTTAGCGCCACGGTGCAGAATTTCACCTTCGGCGCGCTGCCTGCTCTCAGTTCGCGCACCTGGAAATACAGGCATTCTGACATCGGCTTAACGACGCGAATCGGCTCATAGGCCACCAGGCGCTGTCCCTTCCTCAGCTCTACTACCGGCTGCGTGACCAATGAGCGCGCTATTCCAGTTTCACCAAACAGCGAGACTTCCAGCTTTCGCTGCTCACCGCGCTTGAAGTCGCCAGTGCTCAAGCAAGAGACATAGAGCGACTCAATCCACACATCGCCCGGAACCGGATTGCCTGTCTGGAAGCGATTCTGAAAGCCATCTAGGTCTGAATACCCAAGCGTCCAAATCTGATGACTGACCCACCTTGAGCGGTCAGGCGCAGGAATCCATTCGCCCACAATCAGCCCCTTAGCATCGAGCTGAAACCAGAGCTGAAACTTTGCCGGGTCTGGGGCGGTGGCCGCTGCCACGATGGGCGATTCATTACCCGGCAGCTGCGCCAGGGCTGCGAGCAAAGCGCTGACAGGCAGCTGCTTTAGATGGCCTTGGTCGCTGGCATCGGTACAGGCCAGCCGGTCATTCGGCTCAACGCCAGTCAAAATCGGTAGCGTGTTGAACTCTGTCACGGAAACGTAATGCCCTCACCATTGAACGTAAACACTTCACCGTTGATGGTCAGCTGAATCGACGGGATCGGCTCAGCTGCTTTGACCCATAGCCTCAGCTGGTAGTCAATAATCCAGTAAACGGGCCGAAACTCAAGTCTGAAAGGCTCCGCTGAACGAGCATACTTGAGCTTCTTTCGCTCTAAATACAGCTTGTACACCTCACCCTCGGTCAGGCCCACGCCCGGAATATCGAACATTCGAGCCAGATAGCCCGCCCTTTGCCACCCGCGCCGCTCTCCTTCGGGGCTCAGCACCTCGATGATGAATTCTGTCTCTGCCTGATAGACCCCTGGCAAAAGCACTTCATCCTCTGGGGGCGGTGTGTTGATTGCAGCGACTAGCTGATAGCTCACAGCACCACGGACGCGGGCAGATAGAGGACATCAGACTGCACGCCCTGATTGACAGGCGCTGTCGTCTCTCGGGCTGACTCAGCGCCTTCTATCTCGTCTAGGCGTTCTTCGTACTCACCACTGAGCAGGTAGTCCTCTATCTGCCCCAGCTCAATCGCTTCTGCCACTGCCGCGCCGGGTCGGTGAACGTAGCAAACCTGCTGGCGCGAGTCGGGCGGCGGCACCGCTAGCCACGCCTGAAACTCAGAATGCCCTGGATAGATCAGCTGAGTCATGACTACGCCATTGAGACAGCTTTGACTTCGAAGTCGGTGCCAGCTACGTTGATGGGCGCATCACGCAGCGAGCCATTGAGCACGCGCCCGACCTTGTCGGGGTCGCAATAGCGCACGGTTGAGCCGCCCCGAGAGCGAGTCGAGCCGCGCCCGCCTTCGTTCTTTTTGTAGGTGATGCGCACGCGCGGCGGCGTCGGTCGGTTTGCCCCAAACACGACGCCTCTGGCGCTCTGGTCTTCGCCAATCTGAATCACGCCCAGTTCATCTTTGATGCCTTCGTAGGCTTTCTTGGGGGCGACAAAGCCAAACTTGATTTCACCTACGTCGCCGACTGCGCCGCCTAGCTTGACGTAAAATTCGACGGTTTCGACCGTTCCTAATCGAGATGCCATCTTGGATTTTCTCCGAAACTAAAAAACTTTTGATAGTGAAGCGAAAAGACTGGACCAGCCGCTAGCTCACGACGACATCAAATGCCTGTGTCGTCTGACTCAGCTCGACTTGAATCGAGATAGCCGTCGAGCGGGTTAGCAGGCCGAGCGTCGGCAGGTCTGCTTCAGCGATCGCACTCAGCGGAT
>JAAHIA010000499.1 GCA_010671975.1 Leptolyngbya sp. SIO4C1
AGCGTTAATAGCAGCCGCACATGCTGAGTTGCTTTGAGCCTGTGCGGCTGCTATTAACGCTGCTGAAGAGCGTATTGAAAGCATAGGCCGAGTTCAGGTCCCTTATGAAGATTATCGGGATATATCGCGTAAATACCAAAACGCGCCAAACGGACGCCCCTACCAGTATATCTTTGGCCTGGAAGGTGACCGGGCTTTGGACGTCTTAAGTTCGCCCGTAATGATTGCCGATATGGCTACCAGTATCTTTGAAAACTGTAACCGTGTTGGTGCCGTCAGCTTTGGGATTCATCAAACAGGGATTGCATATACCCTTGGCTGGTCAGCTGATGGCGAATGGATTGAGTTCCAATGCCAAGAAGGTAATAACTACACACAAATTCTATCTTGGGGACAACAATACTGCACTTAAGTGCAGATATCAGCCAGCGTCCTCAACTGAGAATCAATAGAAACAGAATTCGGTTGTTTCTGCCAAGAATTCTTTGACATCGTGAAACATTTTTTTCGTTTAGCGAAACGGCTCGGTTCCGCTTCCGCAAAGCTGGCTGCCGTCAGCCGCTTTGTTTTCAAACAACACCGCCTTCCCACATGGAAGTGGTTTATCACTTGCTTTCTGTTGACCATATTTGTGGCCACAAACCTTGAGGGAGCGTTCTGCCTACCTGTTGTCGAAGACCCGTCCCGTTAAACGGCCTGTCAAGAAAGCGGCTGCCGATAGCTGAGTTCTATGATGGCTAGTCCCTCCTTACCTGCCGAGGAGGGACTTTTCCGATCGTTCTTGCATCCCGGCGACAGGAGGATACTGTGATCCGATGGACACTGAGAAACAGTATCGAATCGGCGAGCATCGCCTGGTTCTAGGCTGGTGCGACACAGAGCAGTCCTACTATGCCCGCATCGAGACCGATCAGGAAAAACCAGAAATTCTCTGGACTCTCGCTGATCCGCGTGACCGACTCAATCAGCTGCTACAGTTTATCAGCATCAATCTGCGCACTGTCACCGGCCTAGAGAATTTTCAGCTTTCCACTGAAGATCAGACTGCCTTGCAGGAAGCCCCCGACTGCATTCGCATCGACCCGGCGCAGCTGCAGCGGCTGGATATTCTGGACACTGACTATGTGCAGGTGCCGGCTTGGGTGACAGACCCGTATTTTGAGCAGCCCGATATCGTAGAAGAGGTCGATACCCTCTGCCAGGACAGGCTGGCCGCCTGTGTCGCCCGGCTGGTCGAGCTGCAGCATATCGAGCATAGTGGGGAACCGCTCGACGACTATGGCAGTGTGGATGACAGCCGCAATCGTGCGATCGCAGAAACGGCAGTCTTTCTGGCTGAAACAGGTCGCCTGCTCTCAGATGAACGGTTGCAGGTGCTGAGCAGCACACCATTTGACAACCTGTGGCATATCAGCGAGCTGTTCATGGAGGCGGAGATAGAGGACATTGATGGCTTTACCTGCGACCTCTGCCGCTCGCGGCTGAGTGACTTCCCCAAAGCCATTCAGCGTGGTTACGATCCCACCACCGGCCTGCCGCTCAGCTACGCCGAGGCAGATGGGTTTTCCTGGGCCAATACCGTACCACCGCCGTCAGCAGCGTCGCTCTATCAGCAGTATGGGTTTTCAGAGGAAGCGGCCTGGCAGCTGGTGCATATTCAGCGCACCGACCCGCGCGATCGCACCGAACAGGATTGGGCTTTTCTGTCAGACGCGCTGCAGCGGCTCAGCGACTATACCGAGCAGCTGAGCGAGGCATGGGGGCTGGAGGCTTAGGGACATTCCAGTCCTGCCAAAGGTTCAGGCATCATAAAACCGGCGACACAGCTTTGTTTTACCGCTATACTGAATCGACTAAAATGGGGAAATCAAAGCGATAGGATGCTATGGAAATCCGTGAGCACTTGAGTCAACATATCGCCGCTTTACCAGGGCATCTGGTCAAGGAGGTGCTGCTGCGCTGGGTGGAAACCTCGGATTTCAGCGTCGTTGCTTTGGATCAAGCCCTGGCAGAGCAGGAAGCCGCCTTAGACAATAGTGCTGATCCATCAGACACGGGCTATCCTTACACAGAAGCGGCTTTCCAGGAGGATGACGCTGCCTGGCAGCAGTTTGAAGAAACCGGTGAAAGCTACAGCCATGAAGAGGTTGCAGCGTGGCTAAAGACGTGGGGCACTTCTGACGATTCAGCCACATGCCCGCTTATTCCGTAATCTGGTTACGTCGCTCTCTCAATGACTTGCAGCGCCTTGCCGCCTTCATCGGGCCGAAGAACCCAGACGCCGCTAGGCGGGCTGTAGATCGCATTCTGCAAGCCGTTGCGACGATTGCTGATATGCCTGCTATCGGCACCAGCCTGCCAAATCGCCCACAGTCTCGTGAGCACTCAGCGTGTTTCGGCAAAGAGGCTTACATTAAAACCGGCCTCAATGAAAAGGTGGTTCGCTATCTTTCACGAAAAAATTAGCGAAAGGGACTGCCCAAACTGTATCGACCGAGCTATCCTCTGATTGAAACTTACAGCTGGGAGTTTCAATCAGAGGATGCGCAGATGGTTACCAGTAAGTTTAAGACACTCAAAACCGCAGCAATAGTTCTATACCATGACCTGGGGGAGTGGACTTACGATACCTACGCTGACATCAATAGAAAATATTTTGGCAATGCGATCGCACTCGGTGGTGTTCAATGGGGACTCACCCCATATGGCAGCTCTATCGGCTTCTACAATCCAAAATTTGATACAATCACTCTCCACCAGAGCCTGGCTCTGAGGGAGAGACTGGCCTACGATGTGCTGTTGCACGAGATGATTCACCAATATCTGCATCAGACAAAACGTTACGGGGCCGATGATGACGCTCATCATTCTCAGGTTTGGTGCGACCAGTTAAACCGCATTGGTCAATTGCTTGAATTGCCTTATTACTACACACTTTGGCGCAAAACAACCGAGCGACTCCCAATCGATGATCCAATCATCAAGGGCCGCTATTGCGATATCGAAACGCGACGGGTCAGACGTCCACCAACGAAAGCCCAGTCTACCTGGGTGCCGGTGGATGAACAAGCCAAAAGCATTGCTGAAAGTAAAGAGCTCTCACTGGCCAACCATAGCCAGCTTCTGCATTTTCCCCAAAATTCTAGGCCCAAGGGCTATTACAATGACCATGAAGTAAGGCTCTTACAGGAGAATTTAAGTAATTCAAATGCCGATTAGGGCAGTTCCCGCTAGATAATATCCGCCATAAACTATCAAGAATAACCATATCTCATATTTTCTCTGATTTAGAGTTTTGCTCCTAATATTTTCATCGTCACTTGCTTGTTAAGTCATG
>JAAHIA010000005.1 GCA_010671975.1 Leptolyngbya sp. SIO4C1
TATGGCATTGTTGATGTTTTGAAGCAGCATGAGGTTTGGCTAAAGCAGATTGGTCAAACTGAGGAAACTTGCTAGTCAGATTCATCCTTGTTGGGTAAAAAAATCTCCTGATAAACAGCGTTTATCAGGAGATTGATCTATTTGATGAGCGATTGATGGAAGGGGCTGTTTTAGCCTCTGCTCGAAGCCCCACAGCTAGCCTATCTAATCGGCTGCTTTAGCGATCGCAGCCAGCTGCAGCCCTGGCGGATAGGCACCCTCTTCTTTAATTCGCTTGATGATGGCTTCTGAGACCGGAAAGTTGAGCTTGTTGGCCAGCGCCCTGACAATGTCGCCGCGATCGATGGTGCCAGCGACCGCATCGGCTGGCGTCAATACCGTGATCCGATTTAGCTCACTTTCTTCAAGATTGGCAATCACCTCAGTTAGCGGCGTTTCTTCTCGCACGTGAGGCACGTTAAGCAGCGGATGGGCAATATCTAACAGCGTTTGATGATCCCAGTCGCTGCGCTCAACGGAGCGCAAATCCTCAATGGAGACCAGCCCGCGATAGCGCCCTTCAGAAGCGGCAAAATAGATAGGCGACTGGCCCTCGTGCAGCAAATGCAGGTCGGCAAACTCGCGCAGGCTGAGGTGCGCATCAATCACCTTAAATTCGCGTACGCTGGCATCGGCTGCTTTGAGGTGAGCCAGCGCATCCTGCAAGTCGCTCATGCGGTTATAGGCACCGGCATTGCGGACGGCGAACCAGCCAATTAGCGAGATCCAAAGCAGATCTAGCCGCTGCGCAAACAGGTAGGCAAGAATGCCAAGGCCAATCGCAATCCAGCCTAGGGTTTGACCCACGCGCGCTGCCCAGCGAACGCCCTGAATGCGGCTACCCGTTGCCTTCCACACGGCGGCTTTTAGCACCTGCCCGCCGTCTAATGGCAGCCCCGGAATCAGGTTAAACAGCGCCAGCACCAGATTAATCTGCGCGATCGCACCGACCATCAGCGCCGCCAGAGGCGGCAGCGCCACAAGCTGATTGACCAGCGTGAGCACAATAAACAGGCCGATGCTCACCGCCGGACCCGCGATCGCCACCTGAAAGGCCTGCTCTGGCGTCTTCGACTCTTTATCAATAGCAGCAATGCCGCCAAATAAAAACAGCGTAATCGAATTCACCTGAATCCCTTGTGCTCGCGCCACCAGGCTATGACCTAGCTCGTGCAGTAAGACTGAGACAAACAGCAGCAGCGCCATCCCAAACCCAGCTCCCCACGCGAGCCCAGTTGGTGCCCCCTGACCTAGCAGGTCGCTGCCGTAAAGAAACGTCATCAGCAGCAAAATTAAAAACCAGGAGGTATCAATGTAGAGCGGGATGCCAAACAGGGCCCCCACCCGCCAACCAGATTGCATAGCAGTTTCCTATCAGACGTCAGTAATAAACCAGTAGAAGCTCTGAAGCTTCTTACCTCTCATTGTAGTGATAGCTACCAGGAGAGACCGTGACGGATATCCGAAACGCAGCTTGGAATTTTGGATTTTTAGATTTTGGATTTTGAAGGCATTGCAAACTAATCTAAAATCGCCTCTCCAAAATCTAAACTCTCTAGAGCAGTCCTGCGTTGGCTAGCCCTAGAATCATGCCAGCGCCTAAAATATGGCCTAGGCTCGTGGTTGCGAGCAGCTCTGGCACGCCGAAGCCTTCAAATACCAGCGGTAGCGAAAAAGGCAGCGCTGGCCCAGCGCCGGGATTACGAATGGCATAGCGGCCAATGGCAATCACAAATAGATTGCAGGCGATCATAATTGCTGCGACTTGAGGCGACCAGCTGACCGTGTTACCGGTTGTTTGGGCAAGTAAAAGCATGGCAATATTCAAAGGATTATTCTCCTCAGCGGGGGCAAAAGACGTTCTCTATAACTTCATTGGCTTAACGGATTATAGAAAAGGAGCTCGACCCCGAGCTGAGCAGCGTTTACATTCTGTATTAAGTCTTGACAATGCGCATCAAAATTTGCGGCATCACGCGAGCTGACCAGGGCGTTGCGATCGCTCAGCTCGGTGCGACAGCGCTGGGGTTTATCTGCGTGCCGCAGTCGCCTCGCTACGTTAGCCCCGCTCAGATTGGTGCTATCACAGCTCAGCTGCCGGCCGGCACCGGCCGCGTTGGCGTCTTTGCCAATACCGATATTCAAACCATTGCCAACACCGTTCGGCTCGGGCAGCTCAGCGCGATTCAGCTACATGGTGCCGAGCTGCCTGACTATTGCCAGCAGGTGCGTCAGGCGATTCCGACCGTCGAGCTAATCAAAGCGCTGCGCATTCGCACGGCTGACGACCTGCTACAGACGCCGCAGTATGCGCCCTACGTCGATACGCTGCTGCTGGATGCCTATCACCCAGACCAGCTCGGCGGCACCGGTCAAACCTTAGACTGGTCCGCGCTGCAGCAGTTTCGCCCAGAGCGACCCTGGCTGCTGGCCGGGGGGCTTAAGCCCAGCAACGTGGCCACCGCTCTGGCTCAGCTTTTTCCTAGCGGCATCGATCTCTCTAGCGGCGTTGAGCGCGCTCCGGGCGATAAGGATCTGGCAAAGGTGCAAAAGCTGTTTGCGGTGCTCGCCCAGCAAGGCTGGACGCGGTCGAGTCGCTAACGCCTAGTCCATCGCCTCATCCGCCGCTGGCTTGTAGGCAGCCCAGTACTTGCTCATAAAGAAGTTGAACACCTCAACTCGCTCAAAGCCAGCCGATGACAGCCGCTCGGTGATATTGTCTGTCGTATAGTGCCGATAGTAGGGCTCGTGGAACATGGCCGGGAAGTTTTCCATCATTGGCGCAAACTGGGGCGAATCTTCCTGCTGAATCGAGTCGCAGATAATGAAGACCCCGCCCGGCTTAACGACCCGGAAGGCCTCGTCAATCACCGTTTGTCGCACCGCTGCTGGCAGCTCGTGGAAGAGAAAGACGCTGCTGACTGCCTCAAAGTAGCTGTCTAGATAAGGCAGCGCTTCAGCATTGGCGTGAATCAGCTGAGGTAGCGTTCCATCGGTTTGAGAGAGCAGCTGATTGGCCTTACGCAGGTAGGCCGGTGAGAGATCGACGCCATATAGCGCAGCAGCTGGCAGCGTTTCACGCATCAGCTTCAGGGTGCGACCGGTGCCGCAGGCAATGTCTAGCACCTTGACTGGCTGAGGCGTGCTGGTATTAATCTGCTGGCTAGCCTGCAGCCGATCAATGTGCTGCTTTAGCGGTTTGAGCAGTCGGCGCCGCATGGGGTCAGCGGAGCCGTTAAATAGCAGCTCGACCTGCAGATCGTAGAGGTTGGCCGATAGATCGCTGAAGTAGCCGTCTGTCTGGTGGTGAAAATTTTGAACGTAGTAGTCAGGGTAGCCTTCTGTATTGATGCCGGTAGCAAAGTCCTGATGCCGCTTTTGACTGGCGCGCTCCCAGATGGCTGGAATATCGAGCACCACCATCGGGTAGTAGCGCAGAAAGTCGTCCCAAGGGTTATCAAACAGCAGATGTTTGGGGTAAACGCCGTCTTCGGCATCTTGCCAGTCGGTCTCAAGCAGGCTGTTCAAGCTTTTTTGTAAACCTTCTAACAGCTGCGGATCAATCCGGTTAGGCTCGGTTCGCTGCCTCGGCGATATAAAATTCATCACCCGAGCGCTGAGCGTTTTATGAGCAAAGCCAAAGGTCTGCTTGCCCTGCTGAAAGGTTTGATAGGCCAGTTTTGTGAGAGTATCGGGCATGGTGCTTAAAGAGGGGAGTGTGAGTGAAATCGATAAATATCAATAATTATTGTAAAGTTGCTGTCAAAAAAAGGAAGGCACAGCGGCACTTCTTTGCTATTTAGCGGCTGCACCCGCCTGCCGGGCTAATTGAGCTAGAATAGGCTGCGAGTAACTTTAAAATCCCGGGATTTCCAAAACCATGAAGCGTTTGCCCTTCGACAACACCCAGATTATGCGCCGGACCGAAGATTTGATCAGCGCCGCTTCAAACCGCTATCGGATCACGGTACAGGTGGCAAATCGGGCCCAGCGGCGACGCTTTGAAGAGTTTGACAGCATGGATGACCATCGCATGAAGCCGGTTTTGCGCGCGATTGTGGAAATGTCAGACGAGCTGACGCAGCCAGAGATTATTGGCGAATAGGGTGGCGAATAGAACGCGGCTGCGTCAGCGGCTAACGCTAGCAGGGCTGGCTTGTCTAGTGGCGATCGCAGTTTTGCTGGGTCACGGCTGGCCGCTCTGGCCTGGGATCGGCGCCCAGGCGCAGCCAACCGTCGTGATTCGTCGAGTTGAGCCCAGCGCGATCGCAGCGCAGATCTATGCACAGCTGCCCGACCTGCCGCTAGAAAATACCTATCGCTCTAGTGAGACCGGGGCAATCGCGACTGACAGTACCTTGGTCAGCCGGCTGATTCGCTATCATCTCTACACCAAAGATCGCCCCGCCAATTTTCGCTTCGACTGGAAGCTAACCGTTGCCGACTACCTCGGCGCGTTTGAGCCGATTCGCCAGTATCCCTCAGCCGCCGAGCTCAGCCCTGACTCAGCCGCTGGCGATATAGCAGCGATGGCAGCGCTGACGCGAACTCAGCGAAATCAGCTCGTACAGGCCCTTTACGATATTTTCACCGGCGGTGAGACCGGCAGTGACGCAGCGGCAGATTAGCGAAGGGGAGGGCTGGCGCATCGGCTGGGATGAAGGCGCGGCTACCTTTCCCGGGTTGCTAGGAGGCGCAGACTGGGCGCTAGAGCTCAGCTCGGTCGAATTTGATGACTTTTGCCGGCTAGCTCAGCAGCTAGCTGAGACCATGAGCGCGATGGCGGCCGAGCTGATGGAGTCAGAATGCCTGACCTGTGAGCAAGAGACGTCGCATATTTGGTTAGAAGCCGCTGGCCTGCCAGAGCGCTACAGCCTGCGGTTTATTTTGCTGACCGGACGACGCGGTGAAGGCGGCTGGCCACCAGCGGTGGTCCCGGCGCTGCTGCAGGCGATTGCACAGCTAAAAGTTTTCTAAAGGAAACTATCTGCTCGGTGGTGCAAACGTGGGACTGAGGATACGATATAACGTCTAATTTCAATCGCTTACGTTCCTCTCAAGACGTGGGTAAGCTGTAATCACTCGAAGCCTGAGGTTTTGTCTGCTATGAAACTAAAAGTCGTCAGCGACACCTTTCTCAAATCTAGTCCTCGCTCATCGAGTGAGCTGTCGGAGGCCGATAAGGTCTTTGTCAAAAACGGCGCCGAATTTGACGTTACTTCCTCAGAAGCCGCTACCGGCAGCCATCTCAAAGTTACCTTGGCCAATCAAACGCTCGGCGATAAAAAGCAGTCAACCTGGTATGCCTACAGCCCGGATGTGCGCGTTTACGATACAAAGGTACAGCTGACGGTTGTGAGCGATACGCTGTTTAAGCTCAAGCCGGTGCTCTCCAGCCAGCTGTCTGAGCGCGAAAAGGTTTTTGTGGCCAACGGCACTCAATACTATTTACATTCCTACCTGCCGGCTGAATCAGAGCATTTGAGAGTTGCGATCGCCAACGCCTTTCTGGGGCCAGAAAACCGCACAACCTGGTACGTCTACCGGCCCGATGTCAGCATCACAGGCGACACCATTAACCTACAGGTGGTAAGCGACACCCTCTTCAAGCTGGCTCCCAAAATGTCGTCTCAGCTCTCCGGCAGTGAGAAAAAGTTCATCCAGAACAAAACAGAGCTGGAGCTGGTTGCCCACGAAAAAGCAGCCGGTAATCACATCAAGCTGCAGCTGGCCTCGCCCAGCATTCCCGGTAGTCGTGAAACCACCTGGTATGCCTATAGCCCGGACGTGCTGATTGAAGGTAACGAGCCAGACAATCAGCCCAAGAATGAACAGCCAGCCCCGGCCCCCAAAGGCCCCTCAATTCGGCTGCCCGGCTTTCGCAGCAACTTCTTTCTATCGCAGCCAATCTTACCCGGCGGTCACTTTACCTGGGCAGAAGCCACCAAAAATGGCAGCCGCATTCCCGTCGACAAAAATGTCGTCTACGGCATCATTCGCATCGCTAAAGTGATGGAAGACGTACGCGATAAGCTCGGCGGCCGCCCGATTAAAGTTAACTCTTGGTATCGCGACCCGGTGACCAATCGCCGCGTTGGCGGAGCCAGCCGCTCGCGCCACCTGGTGGGCGATGCGGTTGATTTCGTCGCCTCTGGCATCCATCCTTACGACGTGTACGACCGGCTCAACCGCTGGTGGGGCTCACGCGGCGGGCTTGCTAGCGCCACCGTCTTTACCCATATTGATGCGCGCGGCTACTACGCCCGCTGGTCATACGGATTTTAGCGACGCGGCTGAATATTCCTCAACGCTTGGCCATATCAGCTTTAGGTAAATGACTGAGGGGATAGTCCCCTCAGTCGCAAAGCGCTGCGATTCGCTACCTTGGCGAGTGATGCTAGGTAACAAATGTTGCATGAAGTCCATCCGTAAGATAGTACTTATTGCGCTGTTAGCAAGCAGTGCCTTCGCGGCCGACAGCGTTGCCAGCGACTACTGCTACATGGAAACTGCTGAAGGCGAATACATTTCTCTCAACGACCTTTGCCGCCCCCCCTCACCGGCTGAGCGCACTGACTCAGAAGCCCTGCCGCCTCAGCGAGAGACCCCCGTGCGCACCTCGACCCCGGCTCAGTCAACCAGCTCTCCAGCACAGCCCCTGAGCGATTCCGAAGCTGAGCTCTCCCCTGACGCCGATGAAGAGACACCCGAGACGCCTGAGGCTGAGATGCCGGAGGATGCCGAGCCTACTGAAACCTCGGACCCGACCGAGGCCGACCCGTCAGACCCCCCAAACCTGTCAGAGCCATCTGATACTGACTCGTCAGACGCCCCAGACTCATCCGAACCTAACTCCCTCGAACCTGATGAGACAGATGCTAACTCCCTTGAAAACGAAGTCGATGACGATCTGCCATAGTCAAACTGCGGCTTGCTTTGAGGATGATTGAGCCCAAATCCGCTAGCCGCGTATGCTATTCTAGATAAGCGCATTTAGCGCAGCGGGGCGTAGCGCAGCTTGGTAGCGCACCACTTTGGGGTAGTGGGGGTCGTGGGTTCAAATCCCGCCGCTCCGATCAGGGTTTCAGCCCTCATATCAACGGTTTCAAGCGCTCTCTACCTGAGGGCGCTTGTGCTATGTGAGGCTTCCTCGGCTGCTGGTGTAGCCCAGCATTCGAGCGGCTTGGTGGGGCTGTCCAGCCCATCGCCTGGCGGACCAAAATGGACGCAGACAGGCATAATTGTTGGCATGACGGCTCGACGGCAAACCTGCTGGGGAAGGGAGCCTGCTTTCTGGTGACAACGGCGACAGAGCGGCTGCAGGTGTTGTATGTGAGTCATGCGCTGATTGATCAGTTCTCTCGGAAAAGGGAATCTTGCAAGAATTGGGTGAGAATATCAGTGTGTCTTTACTGGCATGGCAGACCCTCGTGACGCGTCTGGCGGGACACTGGCGATCGCACAAAAAGGCGACTCCGGTCTGGCCCTGCCCAAACGCGATCGCGCCGTCTACAAAATCCTGGCCACCCTAGGGGTGATCGCTGAAAAGACCAGCTCTGGAGAAGCATCTGCAGAAGCAGGCTATGAGTTTGAAGCCCAGCTTGGGCTGCTGCTGCCGCTGGAGGAATACTGGCAGGACCGCAAGGAGCTGAAAGCCCAGATTCAGGGCGCGATCGCAAACTTCGGCTTCCGAGGCAAAGCCCTGTTCGGGCACCTGGCGCGGATTGAAATGCAGCCGGAGGGAGCTGGTCTGTATCTGGCGAAGGGATTGCAGCTGGCTCGGGCTGGGATGACCATTCGCGATCGCACCGTTGTCGTCCTGATGTTTGGCCATCGCAATCTATCCATCCTCACCTTCGAGAAGGGCAGCACGCCTCAGGAGATGAATAGCACCTCCCAGGGGCCAGGGTTTGTGGAATACCTGAAGCAGTGTGCGACGGAGCTGCCTGCGATCGCGCCGGACGATCCGGCCCTGCTGGAGGCGGTGTTGGGGGGACATGAGACGTTCCGTATTCCAGGACGACGAGAGTCGCTTGATTTATTAAAGGTCAGCGGCTATGCCCGTGAGTTTTATCTAGATCGGGTGAACCAGTTTCTGGTGGAGTGGCTACCGTCAGTGGAGGTAGATGTGATTGTGGGGGGGGTGCCGCCTATTTCATTCGAGGGGAGCTGGCCCAGTTTTTTGAGCAGCGGGGGCTGACGCCCCAGATCACTTGGGCGGATTCGTTACGACAGGAGATGACGGACGTCTTGCGGGGGGAGCCTGGCACGGCTGAACCGGATCTGATCACCAGTGTGCGATGGGCGGATGTGTATGGGCTGTTTAAGGCGTTTATGTACAACGGTACTCCGGCGAAGAAGCGCTAGTGGGTATGGTAAGCATTGGGTTGTTGAAGGGGAGGGTTCAGGCAGATGACCAGTCAACGGGAAACGAAGGCGCGGATTCAGTACTCTAGCCGGGATGCGTTGGATGTGGCGGTGATTGACTATTGCCGGGGGCAATCGCGCCATGACCTGCATCATCGAACGCGCCAGGCGTTGAATGGGTTTTATGGGCCGTTTGCGATGGCGGCGGTGGATGCATCGGCGGGGGAGGTGCGACGGCAGGCATTGCGATCGATTCGGCAGTTGACAGCGCAGATTTTGGAGATTCAGGAGCAGTTTTTGCCGGAGTTATTGGGGTTGGAGGCCGGGTTGGGCGGGCCATCGTTGGGGACGGCTCGGCTGGTGGTTAGGAATGGTAGCGGGGGTGTGATGACTAAAGAGCGGGTTGATGCGATCGCGCCTGGAAAGTTGGAGGTTGCGATCGCGGACTCAACGACACCCACAGCCATAGAACGGGCTGCTGACTCAGGGCCGGTAGACAGACAGCTGCGAGCCTTCCTGGGGGAAGATGCAGCAATTATGGCGAGGCTAAATCCCTTTATTAATGATTTGACGTGAAGCCTTCTCAGACCAGAGTACCGATCTCCGTGGACCGCAAGACGGCAGAACAGATTGCGGGGACGGCTGTGCTGCTATTGGAGCGGTTTTGTGGGGATCAGCCCAGAGGACAGCGGGTGTTTGAAGGGAAACAGTTTTATACGATTGTGGAGCGAGGACAGGATTTGAATATTGAGTTTAAGGGGGATGCAACCCATCTGCCGGAGACGATTTTGATGTTGCGGACCTTAGTGGTGCAGAAAACTAAGTTGGTCTCAGCCTGAGAAACGAGTGATCCTATCGAACTCAATGCGGCAGTCCAACTGTCGCTGCTTTTTCTTTGAGGCACAAGCAGGCGGCGGACTGTAGGTCGGNTGATTCAGAGCAGCCTAATTGCTTTGGCCTATGTGATGGGCTACGGCATTCTAAAATACCTGCTGTTTTGGCTGCTAATTGAGCGCACGGTTGGGATCATTATTCAGACTCGCGATCATCTAGAGCACTACGGGCTCTGGGGCTATGCTGGCAGCTATCGGCTGACTCAGCTCTACGCCTGCCGCAACGTGCGCGCCAATCGTTTTACTAACTGGCTGATGGGTGGGCTGCCCTATCACTCTATTCATCATGCCTTTCCAGACATTCCCTTTGATCAGCTGCCGACTGCGTTTGAGCGCATAGAGGCTGTGCTAGCTGCTTACCATCTGCCGGCGATGACGGTAGCGTCAGGCTACTGCTCAGAGACGCTTGGCTGGCTATGGCCAACCGATGCACAGCCAGCCCTGATTGAGGCCGCTGGCCAATCGACCTCAGAGCGCTTGACACGGTCTCAGCCACCAGCAGCCAATCCGACCTTTGGCGCGATCGCAAGCAGCTAGCCGCTCTGGGCTGATGCTACTTCGCCTGGATGTGATTGTACAGCTTCAAATACTGATCGCCCGGGCGATGCCAAGAATAGTCATAGGCCATACCCTGCTGCCGCAGCTGCGTAAATCCGCTGCGATCGCCTTTCCATAGGCCAATTGGTCGATCCAAGGCGGACTCTAGCGCGTAGTTATCTGCTTGGTAAAAAACATAGCCGTTGCGCTTCTCAGGCGGCTTGCTTTCATCGTAGTCGCGGTCAAACACCGTATCGACAAGCCCACCGACGCCTCGGACAACCGGCACCGTTCCATATTTTAGACTAATCAGCTGGGTTAGACCGCAGGGCTCAAAATTGCTCGGCACTACCATAATGTCAGCCCCGGCATAGATTAGATGCGAGAGCTCTTCATTGAAGCTGAGCTCAAGATGACAGTCTGGGTTGTCGTTGAGATGGGCCTTTTCGTGCTGGAACTGGTTGTTGATCACAGCCGAGGTCGCCGAGCCTAGCAGCACGAACTGCGCGCCTTGCGCTAGCGCGCGATACATAGCATGGTGAACGAGATGGACACCCTTTTGATCGTCTAGGCGACCAATAAAGGCGACGATGGGCGCTTCCGTATGGCGCAGCAGCAGTCGCTCGCGCAGCGCCTTCTTATTCAGCTCCTTACTGTCTAAACCTTCGCTGTCATATTGGTTTGGAATATAGGCATCAATTGACGGGTTCCAAATGGTGTAATCAATGCCATTGAGGATGCCGCGAAACTTACTTTGATGCATGTGCAGCGTATGGCCTAGCCCATAGCCAAACGCACCGTGATGCGCTTCCCAGGCATGATGCGGCGAAACGGTGGTCACTGCATTGGAATACACAATGCCGCCTTTCATATAGTTCAGAGCAAACGGGTTGAAGTTATCCCGCAGGCGCTCGTAGTCAAAATAGTAGGGTTCACGGTTGAGCCCAGTTGCATGCAGTATGTCGGTGCCGGTAATCCCCTGATGCTTGAAATTATGAATGGTGTAGCAGACGCGCTGATTTTCCATGCCGTGAAACTTATAAATTTCATAGAGCATGACCGGCAGCAGTCCGGTTTGCCAATCGTGGCAGTGGATCACATCCGGGCGCTTGTTGCTTTGCTGCAGAAACTCTAGCGCTGCCTTACTAAAAAAGGCGAACCGCACCGGATCGTCATCATCGCCGTAGTACTTACCGCGATGAAACCAGCCGCTGGTATTGTGAGGTTCAATAAAAAAGCACAGCCGACCGTGAACCCAGCCGCAGTAAACAGAGCAGTGCACTGAGGCACCGTCCCAAGGCACATATAAATCTTTGTAAGCATCGTGCAGGCCCCAGATATGGTCATAGCGCATACAGTCGTACTTAGGTAGAATCAGCTCTACCGTATGACCGCGAACCTCAAGCTCACGGCTTAAGCCGTAAACAACATCGCCTAGTCCACCGGCTTTAATGACTGGCGCGCATTCTGAGGCGACCTGTACGATATACATACTTACCCTCTCACTCAACCTTAAAGATAGTTTGAATATTGTATAGAACTATAAAGGAATCCTTGGCTGCTGTCTCACAGGATAGTCAACTTTTTACGATAGGGCTTTTTCTGCTGTATGACGCAGCCTTCAAACCTACTGCTTAAGCTCAGCCACCGGCTTTTTACCACAGCCGATCAGCAAGCCGCCTTTGTTGAAGCGCTGGTCAATCCGAAGCCAGCAGCGCCAGCTATTCTATGGACTCAGCCTCGGCCTAGCCGCTTGCCGTTTGAGCGATTAGAGCCGCTGCCGTGGCAGCCTGGCTTTTGCGATCGCCTTGCTCCGAGCGAACAGCCTGGCCGTCATCCACTGCACGACGTAGGGGCTTACTACTGTCTAGATCTCTCCTCTATCTTTGCGGCTGCAGTTCTAGAAGCCATTCCCTCTCAGGCAATAGATCTTGCTATTGATCTCTGTGCTGCGCCTGGCGGTAAAAGCCTGCTTGCTAGCCACCATCTAGGCCCTCGGCGGCTTTTCTGCAATGAAGTAATTCGCAAGCGCGTCAGAATTTTGATTGCCAATCTCAAACGCTGCAGCGTTAAAAACGCAACCGTCTTTAACCTTGATCCCCAAGCAGTGGCAGCCAACATCCCTCACAGCGCACAAGTCGTTATTGTCGATGCGCCCTGCAGCGGTCAATCCCTTTTAGCAAAGGGCAAAAAAGCAGAGGGCTGCTTTCATCCAGTCATTCTGAAAAAGAATGCCCAGCGCCAGAAACGCATCCTAGCCAACGCTGCCCAGCTCGTAGCAGACGGAGGCTACCTTGCCTACATGACCTGCACCTATGCCCCCGAGGAAAACGAGCAAGTCATCCACTGGCTGCTCAAAAAGTTTCCCGGCTTTGAAGCAGCTGTGATCCCAGCGCTGGCAGCATATCAGTCACAGCTAACTCAGGTCAACTGCTATCGTCTTTGGCCACAGCAGTACACCGGAGCAGGCGCTTTCACTGCCCTGTTTAGAAAAACGGCCGATGAATCGCAGACTAACTCTAATTCAGAGACGGTAGAGCAGTTTATCGATCGGTCCGGCTGGCTCATTACCAAAAATCCCCCACAGTTTTGAAAGCTGTGGGGGATTGAAGAGATGACCTGGCACCGAGCTATTTTCACAAGGGGCAACCCCCTCACTATCTTCGCCGCAGGTACGTTTCACCGCTGAGTTCGGGATGGGTCAGCGTGGGTCCATACCGCCATTGGCACCAGGAAAGCCGTCAGGTCTGCATGTTCAGAGCCCTGAGGACTGCATAGAGAAGTCGAATGATGGTTTTCGAGACGAGCGATAGAAACAAGATAGGACAAGCCCTCGGTCTGTTAGTATTCCTCAGCTACATGTGTTGCCACACTTCCACTTAGAACCTATCAACGGGTGTTCTGCCCGTGACCTTACTGGGTTAACCCCATGAGAGCACTCATCTTGGGGTGGGCTTCCCACTTAGATGCTTTCAGCGGTTATCCGCTCCGCACTTGGCTACCCTGCGTTTACCGTTGGCACGATAACAGGTACACCAGCGGTGCGTTCCTCCCGGTCCTCTCGTACTAAGGAGGAATCCCCTCAATGCTCTTACGCCTGCACCGGATATGGACCGAACTGTCTCACGACGTTCTGAACCCAGCTCACGTACCGCTTTAATGGGCGAACAGCCCAACCCTTGGGACGTACTACCGCCCCAGGTTGCGATGAGCCGACATCGAGGTGCCAAACCTCCCCGTCGATGTGAACTCTTGGGGGAGATCAGCCTGTTATCCCTAGAGTAACTTTTATCCGTTGAGCGACGGCCCTTCCACGCGGAACCGTCGGATCACTAAGGCCTACTTTCGTACCTGCTCGACCTGTCAGTCTTGCAGTCAAGCTCCCTTGTGCCTTTACACTCTGCGGCTGATTTCCAACCAGCCTGAGGGAACCTTTGCACGCCTCCGTTACCTTTTAGGAGGCGACCGCCCCAGTCAAACTGCCCACCTGATACTGTTCCCTGGCCGGATTACGGCTCAAAGTTAGAATCCTAGCTCTGATAGAGTGGTATCTCACCAGTGACTCTGCTACCCCCACAAGGGCAGCTTCTTAGTCTCCCACCTATCCTGCGCAATCAGAGCCCGAACCCAATACCAAGCTACAGTAAAGCTTCATAGGGTCTTTCTGTCCGGGTGCAGGTAGTCCGCATCTTCACAGACATTTCTATTTCGCCGAGCCTCTCTCCGAGACAGCGCCCAGATCGTTACGCCTTTCGTGCGGGTCGGAACTTACCCGACAAGGAATTTCGCTACCTTAGGACCGTTATAGTTACGGCCGCCGTTCACCGGGGCTTCGGTCGCCAGCTTCATACAGAAGTACTGACCAGCTTCCTTAACCTTCCGGCACTGGGCAGGCGTCAGCTCCTATACTTCCTCTTTCGAGTTTGCAGAAACCTGTGTTTTTGGTAAACAGTCGCCTGGGCCTCTTCACTGCGACCAGCTCTCGCTGGCACCCCTTCTCCCGAAGTTACGGGGCCATTTTGCCGAGTTCCTTAGAGAGAGTTACCTCGCGCCCCTTAGTATACTCAACCCACCCACCTGTGTCGGTTTAGGGTACGGGTTCAATAGCTTCAACACATAAACAGCTTTTCTTGGCACTATTGTTCACTACGCGGCATCCGTAGATGCCTCCCAATCCAATTAGGGTGTAGCTAGTCGTCATGCGTCCCTGTCATGCTCCACTATCAAAGTCCAGGAATATTAACCTGGTGTCCATCGACTACGCCTTTCGGCCTCGCCTTAGGTCCCGACTAACCCTCCGCGGACGAACCTTCCGGAGGAACCCTTGGGCTTTCGGGGCATTGGATTCTCACCAATGTTTTCGCTACTCAAGCCGACATTCTCACTTCTGCCTCGTCCACAGCTGCTTGCCGCTACTGCTTCTCACTACTACAGAACGCTCCCCTACCACTTGATTACTCAAGTCCACAGCTTCGGTACACAACTTAGTCCCATTCATTTTCGGCGCAAGAGCGCTTGACCAGTGAGCTATTACGCACTCTTTCAAGGGTGGCTGCTTCTAGGCAAACCTCCTGGTTGTCTCAGCACTCTCACCTCCTTTACCACTTAGTTGTGATTTGGGGACCTTAGCTGGTGGTCTGGGCTGTTTCCCTTTCGACGATGAAGCTTATCCCCCACCGTCTCACTGGCAGCGTGTTCAATGGGTATTCTGAGTTTGTCTCGATTTGGTACCGCTCTCGCAGCCCGCACCGAAACAGTGCTTTACCCCCCATCTATAAATCGCTACCGCTGCGCCTCAACACATTTCGGGGAGAACCAGCTAGCTCCGGGTTCGATTGGCATTTCACCCCTAACCACACCTCATCCGCTGATTTTTCAACATCAGTCGGTTCGGCCCTCCACTTAGTGTTACCTAAGCTTCAGCCTGGACATGGTTAGATCACCCGGGTTCGGGTCTATAAACACTGACTTTCGCCCTATTCAGACTCGGTTTCCCTTTGGCTTCGTCATTCCCGACTTAACCTGCCAGTGCCTATAAGTCGCCGGCTCATTCTTCAACAGGCACGCTATCACACGTTTAATCGTGCTCTAACTGCTTGTAAGCTCATGGTTTCATGTTCTATTTCACTCCCCTCCCGGGGTTCTTTTCACCTTTCCCTCGCGGTACTATTCGCTATCGGTCACACAGGAGTATTTAGCCTTACGAGGTGGTCCTCGCTGATTCAACCGGGATTCCACGTGCCCCGGCCTACTCGGGAGTCAGCTAGTATCCTTAAACTTTCGACTACAGGACTCTCACCTTCTTTGGTGTAGCTCTCAACTACTTCGTCTAGTCGCCAGATTCCATCTCGCTGTCCCACTACCCCAACAGTATTGACTATTGGTTTAGGCTCTTCCCGCTTCGCTCGCCGCTACTAAGGGAATCGAGTTTTCTTTCTCTTCCTGCAGCTACTAAGATGTTTCAATTCGCTGCGTTCGCTCGTGCCATCCTATGGATTCAGATGGCCGTTCTCAGGGTTGCCCCATTCGGAAACCCACGGATCATTGCATGCTTCCTGCTCCCCGTGGCGTATCGCCGGTAACCGCGTCCTTCTTCGCCTCTGTGTGCCTAGGTATCCACCATGAGCCCTTTGTAGCTTGACCTTGCTTGTCTCTACATTGGTGCTCGTCTGTCGAACTACCTTTTCGACTTTTCTCTATGCAGTTGTCAAGGTTCTGACACTGAGCTCAGAGCCCAGCACTCAACTCCTACCTCGGCATTGCGCCAACGCATAGCTCGATGCTGAAGTCTGCTCTCATTCCTTTTCGCTTCGCTAGCTCCTCAGCTGTAACTGACCCAGCTAGCTACTTTGGTGGAGGTAAGCGGACTCGAACCGCTGACATCCTGCTTGCAAAGCAGGCGCTCTACCAGCTGAGCTATACCCCCATCCCAGTGGGCCATCCTGGACTCGAACCAGGGACCTCACCCTTATCAGGGGTGCGCTCTAACCACCTGAGCTAATAGCCCGCCTCTTCGTGACCTAAACATAGTTTGGAAGGCTTTCTACTCTCGCTTAAATCTAAGCTAAATCTAAGCAAGATAGAACTCGAACCTCGCTCGACCTTAGAGTGACCTCATTGTCTCCTATTACAATTCGTCTCAGAGCTCAACGGGTAGGTCTCCCTTAAAGGAGGTGATCCAGCCACACCTTCCGGTACGGCTACCTTGTTACGACTTCACCCCAGTCATCAGCCCTGCCTTCGGCGCCCCCCTCCGCGAACGGTTAGGGTAACGACTTCGGGCGTGGCCAACTCCCATGGTGTGACGGGCGGTGTGTACAAGGCCCGGGAACGTATTCACCGCAGTATGCTGACCTGCGATTACTAGCGATTCCGACTTCATGCAGGCGAGTTGCAGCCTGCAATCTGAACTGTGCCTCGGTTTATGGGATTAGCTCACTATCGCTAGCTGGCTGCCCTTTGTCCGAAGCATTGTAGTACGTGTGTAGCCCAGAACGTAAGGGGCATGATGACTTGACGTCATCCACACCTTCCTCCGAGTTGTCCCCGGCAGTCTCCCTAGAGTGCCCAACCTAATGATGGCAACTAAGGACGTGGGTTGCGCTCGTTGCGGGACTTAACCCAACATCTCACGACACGAGCTGACGACAGCCATGCACCACCTGTGTCCGCGCTCCCGAAGGCACTCCCCACTTTCATGGAGATTCGCGGCATGTCAAGCCCTGGTAAGGTTCTTCGCGTTGCATCGAATTAAACCACATACTCCACCGCTTGTGCGGGCCCCCGTCAATTCCTTTGAGTTTCACACTTGCGTGCGTACTCCCCAGGCGGGACACTTAACGCGTTTGCTTCGGTACTGCACGGGTCGATACGCGCAACACCTAGTGTCCATCGTTTACAGCTAGGACTACTGGGGTATCTAATCCCATTCGCTCCCCTAGCTTTCGTCCATCAGCGTCAGTTGCGGCCCAGTAGAGCGCCTTCGCCACTGGTGTTCTTCCCAATATCTACGCATTTCACCGCTACACTGGGAATTCCCTCTACCCCTACCGCACTCTAGTCGCTCAGTTTCCACCGCCATTCCACAGTTGAGCTGTGGGCTTTAACAGCAGACTTGAACAACCGCCTACGGACGCTTTACGCCCAATAATTCCGGATAACGCTTGCATCCTCCGTCTTACCGCGGCTGCTGGCACGGAGTTAGCCGATGCTGATTCCTCTAGTACCGTCAGTTCTTCTTCCTAGAGAAAAGAGGTTTACAACCCACAGGCCTTCCTCCCTCACGCGGCGTTGCTCCGTCAGGCTTTCGCCCATTGCGGAAAATTCCCCACTGCTGCCTCCCGTAGGAGTCTGGGCCGTGTCTCAGTCCCAGTGTGGCTGATCATCCTCTCAGACCAGCTACTGATCGTCGCCTTGGTAAACCGTTACTTCACCAACTAGCTAATCAGACGCGAGCTCATCCTCAGGCACATCAAGCTTTCAGCTCTCGCCATATGGGGTATTAGCCACCGTTTCCAGTGGTTGTCCCCCACCTAAGGGCAGATCCTCACGCGTTACTCACCCGTCCGCCACTAAGTCCGTAGACTTCGTTCGACTTGCATGTGTTAAGCACGCCGCCAGCGTTCATCCTGAGCCAGGATCAAACTCTCCATGTTGTAAGTGTTTGCCTAATACTCAAGTTGTATCCGGCTTCAATTGCATCAACAGCTTAATCATGTTAAACTATCAGCAATTTAAGTTCATTAACGAGGTTCTTTCTTAACCTTCCAAACTATTTAACTGTCTAGGTCCTTAATCGCTCCTCAGGTGGCGCTCTCAGCGCCGCTCCCTCTCGAGCGCTTTATCAATATAGCGAACCCCTTTCTATTCAGTCAAGGGGGTTAGCGAATTATTTTTTTAACGCCTGAAAACCTTTCTCCACAGTGGTTTTAGCCCGTCCAGGGCAGGGCAACTTTGGGGATGGCATAAAATTTTTTCCTGAGTTTTTTTGAAGGCTTCTCCGCAAAACTGCTGAAACCATTTTTGCGGCTATGTTTCGAGCGCTTTGCCGACTTGAATCCTAGTTTGAACGCTGCGATCGCACAGTCCTTCGGTTTCTGAGTAGCTTGGCTTTGAACCTTTAAATTGGCGGCCTTATGCTGGATGCAGCCGTTGATTAATCAGGGTTAACTTCATGCCGCTGAATTGGATAGCAGTAGAGCCAGCTTTGCAGCAGTGGCTGCAGGAAGACATTGGCCGAGGCGATCAGACAACGCTAGGCCTGGTCAATATCGAAAGCAAGCAGGGCAGCGCTCAGTGGATAGCCAAAGCACCGGGTATCGTAGCCGGGCTGCCGGTTGCGGCTCGCGTGTTTCGGATTTTGAATCAGGACGTTCGCTTTAAGCCGCTGGCTGAAGAAGGACAGCCGATTGAAGCTGGACAGACCATTGCAGCTATTAGTGGACCGCTCAGCGCTTTGCTGACTGGAGAGCGAGTGGCTTTGAACCTGGCCATGCGGCTGAGCGGTATTGCCACCATGACGCGACGCTACGCTGATGCGATCGCAGATCTGCCCGCTCAGCTTGTGGATACCCGTAAGACAACGCCGGGACTGCGACTATTGGAAAAATATGCAACCGCAGCGGGAGGTGCCAAAAACCATCGTTTCGGCCTTGATGACGGCATCATGATCAAAGAGAACCACATTGCCGCAGCCGGCGGGATCGCTGCAGCCATTAAGCAGATCCGGCAAAGCATGCCCTATCCGCTCACGATTGAAGTAGAGACTGAAACCATTGCCCAGGTAGAAACGGCGATTCAGCATGGAGCCGACATCATCATGCTAGATAACATGCTGCCAAGCGTCATGGCACAGGCCGTCGACCTCATTCGCAGCGCGGCAGTTCCGATTAAAATTGAAGCGTCGGGCAATATTACGCTGGAGACAATCCGCGTCGTCGCGCAGACCGGTGTTGACTACATTTCTACTAGCGCCCCTATTACCAGAGCGCCTTGGTTAGACTTAAGCATGCGGATACAGTAATAACGCTGTGTGAGATTAGCGCCTGTGACTCAGCAACCTAAAATTGTTCGTCTGAATTTGCTCGATACCGATTACGCTGCGATCGTAGCGGGTGAGCCGATCCCAGAAGATCGCAAATGTCGACTTGAGGCTGCCGACGCGCGCACGTTCAAGTACATCAGTAAGCAAATTGCTCGCTACCGATATGACAATCTTGACCAGGAAGGGCGCGACGACGTGCTGTGCAACATTGGCATGACCGCCGAGCTCCTCACCCCTGCAGATCTTGAAGATATTCACGAGCGGCAGCGCACAGCCGGCTATTTTTACCTGACTGAGGCTGAGCGAGAACAAATTCTCAACTGGCTGAAGGATGAGCTCAGTATCGATTTAGGGACCGGCGCTGGCTAATCGGCGCTGTGGAAATGGGGCTTTGAAAGCACAAGCGCAGGCAGGTCCGCCAATTTAAGCAATTAAGTTAATCTTTATTTATCTTTCTTATAAGATTGACTCATTAGCCATGTGTCGATGGGACACTGAATTAAAGCTGCAATCCTCAGACGCGATCGCGGCTGCCCCGATCACTGTTCAACTCACTGCCCACTATCGCTATGACTGCTGTTGCTACTCCTGAGACCCTGGGTCTAATTGATGGCCTACCGCTGCTGAGTGGTCAAGAAGAAAAGATTCAAGCGGCGACTCAGACATCGGCGCCCATTTTTCTACCGCGAACTAACCTACGGCTGCAAGATGTTTCTGCTGGCTTTGCGATCGCGCTGCACATGCATCAGCCGACGATTCCGGCTGGACCCAGCGGCGCGTTGATTAACAACCTGCAATACATGTTTGAGCATCCTTACGAAGGGGACAATCACAATGCTGGTCCGTTCGTGTACTGCTACTCGCGCATGGGCGATTTCGTGCCAGAGCTGATTGAGCAAGGCTGCAATCCGCGCGTCATGCTGGACTATTCTGGCACGCTGCTGTGGGGGCTACAGCAAATGCGTCGCAAGGACGTTTTAGATAAGCTCAAGCGCATTACCTGCGAGGCTGCCTACTGGCCACACGTAGAGTGGCTAGGAACTTTTTGGGGACATGCCGTGGCTGCATCGACGCCTGTGCCTGATTTTCAGCTGCATCTGCGGGCTTGGCAGCATCATTTCGCTAGCTTATTTGGGCTAGAGGCGCTCAGTCGCGTCAAAGGCTTTTCGCTCCCAGAGATGCAGCTACCGAATCACCCCGATACGCTGTATGCGCTGATTCAGGCGCTGCAAGACTGCGGCTATCGCTGGCTGATTGTGCAAGAGCACACCGTCGAAACGCTAGCTGGCGGCCCAATTTCTCAGCCGCACCTACCTCATCGGTTGGTCACTCGCAACTCGTCCGGAGCGGAAATCAGCATTACGGCACTGATTAAGACCCAAGGATCTGACACTAAGCTAGTGGGTCAAATGCAGCCCTATTACGAGGCGAAAACGCTATCGCCAGTCAAACTGGGCGAAATTGAAATTCCGCCGCTGGTTACACAGATCTCCGATGGCGAAAATGGCGGCGTGATGATGAACGAGTTTCCGAGCGCGTTCAAGCGGGCCTGGCATGAGATGCCAGAAGGCGGTCGTGCTGGCACCGTGGGAATGAACGGCACCGAGTACCTAGAGCTAATTGCCGCAGCTGGCGTAGCTGAAAGCGACTTCCCAACTTGTCAGGCAGTGGGACAGCATCGGCTGTGGCAGCAGCTGGGTGAGACTCAAGCAGCGCCAGAAACCATTGCTCAGGCCATTGCAGCGCTGACTCAGCAGGACGATCGCTTTTCGATGGAAGGCGGATCTTGGACGAACGATCGCAGCTGGGTCTCAGGCTATCAAAACGTCTTGGGACCGATGGAGCAGCTCAGCGCTCAGTTTCACGCTGCGATCGCAGCGGTGCCGCCAGCCCAGCGAGCTGAACTCACCTCACAGCCAGCCTACCGTCAGGCGCTGCTGCACAACCTGCTGCTGCAGACCAGCTGTTTTCGCTACTGGGGTCAGGGCGCTTGGACAGACTATGCTAAACAGATTTACGAGCAAGGGCTCAGCAGCGTTCGGCAGATTAGTGCATAGGCCAGCACTGTAGCCCGGCTACGGCTGCTCTGCTAGGTTATTCAGGGCTACCTGAACAAAGGTAGCCGCCACTTCAGGATCGGAGTCATGCGCCGCAAAAATCACGGCTAGGCTGGTCTCATCTTCAGCGTAGGGATCGGGATAGCAAAGAATGCGAAACGCGCCGTCGTTAAAGTAGCCGGTGCGATCGATCTCGCCTCGCAGAATCTGAATATCCAGGGTATCGATGTAGGTATCAACCCGCAGCAGGCAGCCTTCGAGGTCAGTCCCTAGCCGACGATCGCCGCTAGCGATTTCGGGCGTCGCGATCGCAGCGCCTGAGGTGGTGAATATCAGGCCTAACAGCCCTATCGAAAATAACGGAAAAAGCTTCACGGTTCTTATCCCTAGCAGTCGCGAACACACTATCCTATCTCTACTTTTACGACAGGTCCGAAGCCATTTCCTTATAATTTCTTGCACTGTCTTTTTTCGCTGTCACTGATGATGGCAAATCGTTCCGCTGACGCTTGCGAGCTATTACTCAGGAGCGATGATTTCATCATAGTGTTGGCTCGACTATGTAGTAGTTTCGGTCAACTAGCCAAACCTAACTTTAGTGAGAGCCAATGCAATGGAACAGCAGCACGAAGAATGGATTGAAAAGTTCGCTAGACTGGGCTACCTAGCTAAAGGAATCGTCTACGGTACCATCGGTCTACTGGCCGTTCAAGCAGCTTTTGATACAGGGGGCAAGACCACCGGATCGCAAGGCGCTTTGAAATCAATTGCCGCTCAGCCATTTGGCAAAGTACTGCTAGTGCTGCTGACTTTTGGGCTGCTAGGCTATGTCACCTGGCGCTTCATCCAAGCCGTTCGCGACCCAGAACATCGGGGGCATGAAGCCTCTGATATTTTTCGACGGATAGGCTACGCCATTAGCGGCCTTTTCTATGCTAGTTTAGCCGTCTCTGCTGGGCGGATCTTAATGAGCGCAGGTAGCAACAGCGACAGCGGTGACAGCACGGCTCAAAGCTGGACAGCTAAGCTGATGTCACAGCCCTATGGCCGCTGGCTAGTAGGCGCAGTTGGCCTCTTTATCATTGGCTTAGGTTGCTATTACATCTATCGTGCGATTAAAGCTAAGTTTCGCAAGCGGATGAAGCTATATCAAATGAGCAACGCTGAAAAGACCTGGGCAACCTGGGTAGGCCGGTTTGGCATTGCCGCTCGCGGCGTGGTCTACGCCATTATTGGTGCTTTTACAATTCAAGCGGCCCTGCGCTTTAACCCAAGCCAGGTTAAAACTTCGGAAGGAGCGCTGCAGTCGCTAGAAAATAACCCAACCGACGAGTGGCTGCTCGGCATCGTTGCTTTTGGCCTGATTGCTTACGCCATTCACATGGGATTTCAGGCACGCTATCGCAGCATTGATCCGCTTTGAGCGACAGCGGCTAAGTCTTGCGGCTAGCTGCTTCTAGGATTGTCTATTTATCGGGGCGCTGCTTGGCTTAAGCAGCGCTTTTGCATCAGGATGCATCCATGCAGCACGCACGTCAGCGCTTTTGCTGAATGTAAGCTTCTGCTCTGGTGATAGCCACGATCACCACCACTAACCAAAGCGGCGCAATCGCCAGGCCAGCAATTACATCGCTAGGCCAGTGAGCACCCAGCACTAGCCGCGAGGCACTGATTAGGCCAATCCATACCAAAGCAAATAGCACCACCAACAGTCGCTCTAGCCAGCTGCGCGAGGCGCGAAACCAAAGATAAAACAAAAGGCCATAGACGGTAGTAATCACAAAAGCATGACCGGACGGAAACGAGTGCAGCCCCGGCGCGGCTAAGCCATCGGCGATTAGATCAGGGCGATCGCGATTCCAAAGACCCCAGCCTACCCAAACAATGGCAAACTGCAGCACGTAGGTGGCCACCGTCGTGGCTGCAATCAGCGGTCGCGCAAACCAGGACGTTAGCGCTGCAAATGCGACCACTACGGGCATCATGCCAAGCAGATTGCCGGGCGACTGCCAGGTGACACCTTTGTCAAAGCTCATAGGAAACCGCTGCGTCACCACAATCAGCGTTCGCTCATCCCAAACCTGCAGGCTTTCTGAAGTCATGGCCCAGCGAGTGGTTACGAACATAATCAGCGCGCACAGCCCTAAACCAACGGCTAGCGTACTGGCCCAGCGACGCCATGCCTCAGCTGGAATGGCTTTGGCCTCATGCCAAAAACGCTGCCAGGCTGCCGTTGCCGCCCTCACTATGAGCCATTTATGCCCTCTCGCTGACATCCTTTACTCCAAGTTGATGAAAATGATCCCTACTCTGGCTGATTGACGTAGCAGTTGGCATCTATCCTCTGAGGGCCTTTTTGGGAGATGGGGTGGGGTGGATGAGGGAGATGGGTAAAGGTGAGGGGGGTGAGGGGTTAGGCAGCGGCCATTTTGAGACGGCTGAGAAAAGTGCGGAGGCGTTCGCTGCGCGGATTGGAGAGCACCTGACGGGGATCGCCTTCTTCTTCAACCTGACCTTTGTTTAAAAAGAGAACACGGTTGGCGACTTCGCGAGCAAACTGCATTTCGTGCGTTACCACAATCATGGTCATGCCTTCTTGGGCCAGATTGCGCATTGTAATTAGCACTTCGCCGACTAGCTCGGGGTCAAGGGCGCTGGTGGGCTCGTCAAACAGCAGAATTTCGGGCTCCATGCAGAGGGAGCGGGCGATCGCAACTCGCTGCTTCTGACCACCTGAGAGCTGATCGGGGTAAGCGTCGGCTTTTTCTATCAAGCCAACTTTATCTAAATAGCGCCTGGCTACCTCAGTACAGTCTCGCTTGGGTCGCTCGAGCACTTTACGCGGCGCGAGTGTCAAATTTTCGAGCACCGTCATATGGGGAAATAAGTTGAACTGCTGAAACACCATGCCAACTTTTGAATGCAGCGCCTGCAGCCGCTTTCGACTCAGGTTGGACTGAGACAGATCGATCCCATTGACGATTAGCTGCCCGCCGTTGATCGTCTCTAAGCGGTTAAAGCAGCGCAGCAGCGTACTCTTACCGCAGCCGGAGGAGCCAATAATCGCCACCACCTCGCCGCGCTCAATCTGGCCGCTGAGACTGCGCAGCACCTCCAAGCTGCCAAAGCGTTTTTGCAGGTTGGCAAAGTAGATAGCGGGCATGGTGTCTGACATAGATAGCGGCCTCTGGGCTAAATCAATAAACGACGGTGGAATGACCACAAATGGTTAAATCTAAACAAACAAATATTTTGCTTATTTGTAGACTACAGATTATGGTCTGATTAAGAATAAAAGCTTTAAACCCTCACTCAGTCTGTCAACCATGATCAAACGCTCCCAGTTCATTAAGAATACAGTTTTGGGCCTCAGTGGCGCGCTATTGTTAGCAGCCTGTAATGGCGGCGATCAGCCAGCTGCAGCGCCTGAGGCAGACGGCGCCGCTAGCAGCGCGGCTGGGGATACTTGGACGGTAGGGACGGAGCCGGCTTTCCCACCATTTGAATCGCAAGGCGATGGGGGAGAGCTAGTGGGATTTGATATCGACCTGATGGAGGCGATTGGCGAGCGGGCAGGTGCGACCGTAGAGTTTCAGAGCCTGCCGTTTGACGGCCTGATTCCGTCGCTGCAGACTGGCGCTATTGACGCGGCAATCAGCGGCATGACCATCACCGAGGAGCGCGAGCAGACGGTTGATTTCTCGCGTCCCTACTTTCGAGCCGGGCTAGCGATCGCGGTGGCCGAAGACGACGAAGCAATCAAGACGCTCTCCGATCTAGAAAATAAAGCCATTGCGGTGCAGATTGGGACGACTGGTGCCAATCAAGCAGCCGACATTCCTGGTGCAGAAGTGAGTACCTTCGACTCTGCTCCACTAGCGCTACAGGAACTCTCCAACGGCAACGTTGACGCGGTGATCAACGACGCCCCAGTCACCTTGGATGCAATCAATAGTGGTAATATTCCAGGCGTCAAAGTGGTTGGTGAGCTTTTGACTGAAGAGTATTACGGCATTGCCCTGCCCTCGGATTCGCCTAACATCGAAGCTATCAATACAGCGCTAGACGAGCTGATTGAGGATGGCACCTACGCTGAGATTTATGAGAAATGGTTTGGTACCGAACCTGAAGGCGAGCTGCCAGAGTCTGCACTCTAAATTTCAACTGGCCGTCGATTGACGCGGCCAGCTGTATTCTCCTATGACTGACCAAAGATTGGCTAAAGATTGAGATCTCAGCTGTGAATGAATCACTCGGCTACATCATCGATGCAATTCCTACGCTGCTGCTAGGTGCAGTTATCACACTGCAGCTGACCGTTGTATCAGTCTTTCTCGGACTCATCTTAGGCACGCTGATTGGCATTGCTCGCCTATCCAAATTTAAGCCTCTTAGCGTTTTAGCTCGGGTCTACGTCGATTTCTTTCGCGGTACGCCGCTGCTGGTGCAGCTGTTCATGATTTACTTTGGCATCCCTGGGCTGTCTAACTCGCTGGGGATATCCTTCAAATTTAATCAGTGGAGCGCGGCGATTCTGGCGCTGAGTCTGAATTCAGCCGCCTACCTGGCTGAAATTATGCGAGCCGGTATTCAATCAATCGAGCGCGGTCAGTGGGAAGCCGCCGAATCTATGGGACTTGGACCTGTGCAAACGATGCGCTACGTGGTCTTTCCTCAAGCTTTTCGACGGATGATTCCGCCTTTGGGCAATGAATTTATCACGCTGCTCAAAGACACCAGCTTGGTCGCGATTATCGGTTTTGAGGAGCTGTTTCGACGCGGTCAGCTCGTCGTGGCTGTCAACTACCGCGCTTTTGAAATCTATGGAGCGGTGGCGCTGGTCTACCTCGTATTGACAACCCTATCGGCTCAGGCGTTTATCTGGCTTGAAAAGTGGATGGATCCGCTGGAGAAAGCAGAACGTCGGGCTCGGCGATCTTCCCCAGCTGCGGCCAGCGAATAGCGTTGAATGCGTCAGAGCTTTCCCAAGGTCAAAATTATTGCTGTTGGCAAGATCAAAAAAGGCTGGCTGAAAGCAGGTATTGAGATCTATCAAAAGCGCTTGCCAGAAGTTGACATTGTAGAAATCAAAGACGCTGGCAAAGTGCAGGAAGCTCAAAAGCTGCAGAGCTTGCTCAAACCTCGCGATCGGCTAATTCTGCTCACAGAAGACGGCCAGACCTTTAGCTCAGTGCAGTTTGCTCGCTGGCTGGGACAGACAGCCTCAGGTAAGCTGGTTTGTTTTATTGGTGGCCCTGACGGAATCAGCACCGAGCTCAAGCAGGCACACCCGACGGTAAGCCTCTCTGCTATGACCTTTCCTCATGAAGTGGCTAGACTGCTGCTGCTAGAGCAGCTCTATCGCGCTAAAACCATTTTGCAGGGGGGCAGCTATCACAAATAGCAGGCTGATTATAAAGCTGCCCTCAACCCTGCTGATGCCAATTTTTTGGCTAACGACTGACTCAATCTTGCGATCGCCCATCGACGACAATATGCACTGCATCAAATAGCTGAATTGCCCAATATCCTTGGTATTCACTCGCTACCGTAAACAGCAGCAGTCCGGCTATTAAGAAAGTTACTACGCTTGTCCACATAATTCCGTTTCCACGCGACATTATCGACATTGTTCAGATGCACCCTTGCTGGCAGCTTATTGTTTCAGCGCATACGAATTTCGAAAAGCAGAGGCTGATGCCGGAGCAAAGTTCATAAGAAAACCAATTTCCTCTACTTAAAAATGGCGCAGGCGCTGATCTAAAATATACTTTTTGATCTGCCCAAGATAGAAATCTTGAGTTTTGGACAGTTACCAATAGACCATTATCAAAAACTCATTATTTAACTGACCGACAGCCTCAAATAGCTGCCTTCTACAGATTCCTTTTTATAGTTATAGATGTTCGTCTGTAAAGACAAAAGGGGGGTTGAACCCATCATTATGGCAAGTTTTAGACAAGCATTAAAGCGATAAAAACCGCTCGCCCGTAGTTACAAAGCAACTTTAATTCACTAAGTCAAAGCATTGAAGCTTTTAGAGAGATTTACTATTGGCGCAGTCGCGACATCGCAGTTTGATGTCTGCTCGCGCCTTCAGCGCCGCGATCGCACAGCGCTCAGTCACAGTTGGCGATTGCCTGGCCGGCTAGCCAGCCGGTGGTCCAAGCGCTTTGAAAGTTGAAGCCGCCGGTCACACCGTCAATGTCTAGAATCTCACCTGCAAAATACAGTCCGGCACATCGTCGACTTTGCATTGTTTTGAAGTCGACGTCTTTGAGCTGCACGCCGCCACAGGTAACAAACTCTTCTTTGAAAGTTCCTTTGCCGTCGATGTCATACTGTGACTGCGTCAGCGCTTGAACAAGGCAATTGAGCGATTTTTTCGAGAGATTTGCCCAAGTCAGCTGCTGCGCGATCGCACAGCGCTGCAGCAGGTAGTGCCATAGCCGCTTGGGTAGCCCTAGCGGACTGTAGTTGGCCATTGCGCGCCTCGCCTGCGCCTGTTTAGCCTGCTGTAACTGCTGTCGCACCGCCTCTGAGCTGTGTTCAGGCAGCCAGTTAAGGCTGAGCTGCGCCCGATATCGCTGCCCGTGCAGCCACCGCGCCCCCCAAGCTGATAGCTTCAGTACGGCCGGGCCACTCAGCCCCCAGTGCGTGATTAGCAGCGGGCCGGTTTGCACGAGCGGCTTTTTTAGCCCCGCCACGGTGAGCTTCAGCATCGCTGGGTCAACTGTCAGACCGCTCAGCTGCCGCAGCTTGGCATCGGCAATGGTGAAAGTAAACAGCGAGGGCACAGGCGATATCAGCGTATGGCCTAGCGACTGAGCCAGCCTATACCCTTGAGGACTGCTGCCGGTCGCTAGCAGCAAGCGATCGCAGTGCACCTGCTCACCCGACTTTAGCCCTATGTCAAAGCCGCTAGCCGCTGGTATCACCGACGCTATGGGCGATCGCATTCTGAGCCTGACGCCGGCCTCCGCTGCAGCCTGCCGCAAACAGTCAACGATCGTCGCTGAATCGTCTGTGGTCGGAAACATGCGACCGTCCGCCTCAGTCTTGAGCTGCACGCCGCGCTGCTGAAACCAGGCCACCGTATCTTTTGGCTGAAATCGCGAAAATGCGCCCAGCAGCGCTTTGCTGCCTCTGGGATAGTGCTGCACCAGGCGCACTGGATCAAAGCAGCGGTGCGTCACATTACAGCGGCCACCGCCAGAAATTTTCACCTTTGCTAACGGCGTAGGGCCGGCCTCAAACAGCGTGACTGCTGCCCCAGCCTCAGCCGCCGCGATCGCGCCAAAAAAGCCGGCTGCCCCACCGCCGATTACCACAGCCTGTACCTGTCCTGTCGCCTGACGCTGCTTCATTCGCTGCTGAGCTATCGCTAAAACGCCTACCAAATCTCAGAAAAGGCTGGTTTTTATACTTTCATTGCTATATATTAATGAATGTGAAGGTAACTCATACTTCTGTTGTGGAAGGAGAGGTGCTTTATAGTGATGATTGCCTTGGTTGTCTCAGCCTTTAGAGGGTTTGAGGCAGCCATTTTTCTATTTAAGCTATCTTGAGGAATGTTTAGATTTGTAATTGAGATTTGTAATTAAGCATGGCCAGCAAAGATCAGATTAAGCAGCATTTGTCGATGAGCTCCAGCATCAAGCTCAAGCTAACCGATCCCGCTAAGAGTGATGAGGCTCGCAAAATGAAAATTATGGAGCATATCAAGAAAAGCAAGAGCTAGAGCTAGAGCTAGAGCCGTCAGCCGTAGTCAAGCTTCCGTAGCTTGGCTACCCGCCTTGGTCAAAGTCTATTTTGAGCTAAGCAGCCTCATGTCGACCGACAACTACGAAGAGAAGTATACCAAGCCGGCGCTGCGCCGCCAGATCAAGGACGAGCTGATGCAGTCTGACAGGGGAGGCAAGCCGGGTCAGTGGTCAGCCCGCAAAAGCCAGCTGCTAGTTCAAGAATATGAAAAGCGCGGAGGCGGCTACCAGCAGGCTGAGAAAGATGCGGCGGCTAAATCGCTGGAGGAATGGACAGAGCAAGACTGGCAAACGCTGGACGGCGACCAGGCCCGCCAGGATGAAAAGACTAAGCGCTATCTGCCACAGCAGGTTTGGGATCAGCTTAGCGAAGCCGAAAAGCGTCAGGCAGAGAAGACTAAGGAGAAGGCTTCCCAGGAAGGCGAACAGTATGCCGACTGGCCAGACGCTGTCAAAGCGGCCTTTCACAATCTGAAAGAAGACCAGCAAAAAGAAGACGAGGAGCCGACAAAACAGGCGCTTTACGAGCGAGCTCAGGCGCTAGACATCGATGGGCGCAGCCAAATGGATAAGCAGGCGCTCCAGGAAGCGGTGGCTCAGGCCGATCTTGAGCAGCTCGCAGCCCAAACTAAAGACGAGCTTTACGAACAGGCTCAGCAGCTAGAGATCGACGGACGCAGCCAGATGGACAAGCAGGCACTAGCTGAGGCAATTCAGCGTGAGCGCAGTCTTACCGATCAAGGCTAGTCAAAACTTATGGGTATGTAATTTGCTCTTTTATTGTGTATTTACACTGGTATTTACACTGAGGTGATGAATCGCTTTAGATTGCCTATAAACAAAATATACAAATAGTTTTACGGATTTCCCAATAGCCTCATTCAAGCTTAAAACTGGGTACTTTATGATACCAGTATCGAGCGCTTAGGCCCGACACTACGAATGATTTTGGGGACATCGTCAGCATGAATAAGCCTACTCAGCAGCGGCCAGAAGGCTCTAGCACCCTGCGCGGGGTCAATCGAGCCGATAAAGCCGATCTCAATCATCTTGAAATGGCGCAGCAGACCGTTTACGACAGCATGGTAGACGCTGTCAAACAAACCAGCCCCGAGATCGTTCTTGCCCTATTTCATCGCTTATTCATCGAATATACAGAACATAGCGCTGCTGAGCTTTCAGCTGCAATGTACAAAATTTTAATTACGAACAACAAAGCTGAATTTTTCTACACGCTTAAGCGCGTTTGCTATATCTTGATCAACAACTGGGCGATCCAGCGTCGCTACGCAGCTATTAAGCAGCTGCTTGCTCAGTTCAAAGACAAATCGATTCAGCGCGAAGGAATCTCTCCGCTAATTCGTCGGCTGCGAGGCTGGCTGCGCGAGTTTGTTGTCAGCGAAGACTTTGAAGAACTGCAAATTTTTGCCGAGCGATATGACGAACCGAAGCATTGGAGCGATCGCTACGCAGCCTACCTGCTTGCCCCTCAATACTTAGACGGTAGCAACCCAGTTGAGCAGCGTATGGCCGCTCAAGCGCTGGCTCAGCAGCTCAAAGACCAGTTTCGGTTTGAGCTAGCTATGTATATGTCTCGCAATCAGTTTAATCAGCTCAAGACAGAGCAGCTGCCTAATCCAACCGCGCTTGGCGACTCTGTTGTGCCCCTCATCAAACGCATTCTGCTGCGGCGCGGCGCGTTTAGCTATGAAAACTTAGCCAGCGTCTTTCAAAAACAGTGCGAAAACATCAGCTACCGCAAGTTCAAGCAAGGGCTGCAGCAGTATTTGACGTTCGCAATGTTTTCTTCGAAGGTAGACGACTACTTTCGCACGCAGCTAGCTAAGCGGCTAGAAAAGCTCTACCAGCAACATGACAAACAGCCGCTGACTGAAGCGCTGATGCTAAGAACCTGCAATCGCCTTGTCGATCTGCTCACAACCGAAGATCGAACGGTGCCCTCGCCTATATTTAATGCTTTTTTGAATCACGGCAACCCGTTAGCGCTGGCGATCTTGCTGCTTAAGATTGCGCTGCTGTGCCCGCATACGCAGGCCCAGATGGAGTGGCGGCTAGCTGACCTGATTAGCCACTACCGAGAGCAATCCCAAACAGACTGCGCCTGGAGCATTCAATTTTTTGAAATTTTTCGCATTACCTTTGCAATCTATTCGAGCCACGTGCAGTATGACCTCGTTAAAACTGGGTCAGATACCCTGCCCAGCCAGCAGCCAGCGACCGTAGATTTATCAGGCTACCGCATTTTCTCTCAGCTGCGATGCACCCACCCGTCGAAGGGGTGAACGAAAAAAAGCGCGGGATAAGAAAAAAAGGCGTAGTGTCAGACAAGAAAGAACATCGAGGGACTACGCCGCATGTCATTAGAGTCTATCGTGAACCAGCCCCTGGCAAACCTGCTGAGAT
>JAAHIA010000050.1 GCA_010671975.1 Leptolyngbya sp. SIO4C1
TCTAGCCGAGGTGATTGAAGGTGTCTCATTCAAAGATGGTATTCGAGCTGAGGAGACTGATACTGATTTAGACCCGTTGCAGAAGGTCGCCTGATGATGCTAGATACACCACATTTGACAATAACTCAGTTTAAGCATCGTTTCGGACCTAGCTTCTTTTTCATATCTTCTAACGAATCGATGGGACGAGACTTTTCAATTAATTTCGCATAGCCTTCTTTGATTCCTGGGATGCACTCGATGGTAAACCCGACTCTTCAAGAATTCTTTGAACTAGATGCAAACTAACATAAGCTTCGTTTGACCAATCTTCTGACAGAGTATATAAGCCCCTACTCTTTCTAGCTTTCAATATAGGAATTAAATATTCAGAAATATTTTCTAGCTCGATAGCATTACATCCAAAACTATAAGACTCTTCTATGCTTCGATCAGCACCTAATCCATCATAGAAGCCTTTTGAAAATCCAATAGCAGCTTTATCACCGATCGCTTGTCGCATGCCAACTACGTAGTCAATATGCTGAGCAATAGCATCAGCTTGAATTTCTGAATAGCATGCATTGAGAATGACACACTCAACTGAAGATGAACATAATTCAAATAAGTTAGCTAATGCTTTTGGTGGAATAAGCTTTGGCTTACCTAAATCATCTTCTAGAAAGATGCCCCCTGATGATGCTCCATGTCCACTAAAATGAACAACCTGAGGTTCTACATCTAAAAGTGCTTGACGTAAATCTTTGGTTCTAATTGCCCATCTTTGCTGAAGATCAAAGTTCTGACCGTATTTTCCATATCGCAAGCTTGCTTGAATTTCGCGAACTTCCTCGTTCAAGCGCAACTGCGGAGTGTCCCTAGGATTTGCTGCTAGGAATAAGACTTTCTGTAAATTTGCCATTTGTATACTGCATAAGGACTCGCGTCCTTCCCGCTTGCCTCAGTCATAGCAGGTTACATCGATTCCTCATGATGAGATGTGACTTCGGGAAATACTTTATGTGATGTAGCTCATACATTGAAGCTCGGCCAAGGCTTCAACTCTTATAACACTGCAAAAAAAACCGCTCCGCCGTCCAACCTGTGCCATTCTGAGAAATGCACCTCATCAACAGGCGATTCTCATGGACGACAAGGCAATGCTGATGATTCCGGGCCCAACGCCCGTGCCCGAGACCGTGCTTCGGGCGATGGCAAAGCATCCAATTGGGCACCGCAGCGGCGATTTTTCCAAAATTATTAGCGAAGTCAACGCTAACCTGAAATGGCTGTTTCAGACGCAGAACGATGTGCTTGCGATCGCGGCCAGCGGCACCGGTGCGATGGAAGCTGCGATGATCAACTTTCTGAGCCCTGGCGATCAGGTGATTGTCGGCTGCAACGGCAAGTTTGGTGAGCGCTGGGCCGATGTGGCAAAAGCCTTTGGCTTAGACGTGCAGATCATCTCAGCCGAATGGGGTAAACCGCTGGATACGGAAGCGTTTCGCACTGCGCTAGAAGCCGACAGCCAAAAGGCTATCAAAGCCGTGGTGATTACCCATAGCGAAACCTCAACCGGCGTTCTCAATGACCTAGAAACAATCAATCAGCACGTCAAAGCGCATGGCGAAGCGCTGATCATTGTCGATGCAGTCACCAGCCTCGGGGCTTACAACCTGCCCATCGATCAGCTAGGGCTGGACGTGGTAGGTTCAGGCTCACAGAAAGGATTTATGATTCCGCCGGGACTGGGGTTCGTCTCGGTCGGCGAAAAAGCCTGGCAGGCCTACGAGACGGCAAAGCTGCCCAGGTTCTATTTTGATCTGGGCAAATATCGCAAGAGCGCCGCTAAAGACAGCACGCCCTTTACCCCGCCGATCAACCTATATTTTGCCCTGCATGCGGCGCTAGAGATGATGCGCGCCGAAGGGCTAGAGGCCATCTTTGCTCGGCACGAGCGGCACAAGCAGGCGGCACGGGCGGCGGCTAAGGCGCTAGGGCTACCGCTGCTGGCCCCGGATGAAAATGCTAGCCCTGCGGTGACGGCAATCTTGCCAGACGGGGTAGAGGCCGAGCAGATTCGCTCAGCTATGCGCAAACAGTTTGATATTGCCTTAGCCGGCGGTCAAGATCACCTCAAGGGCAAGATTTTTCGGATTGGGCACCTGGGTTTTGTATGCGATCGCGACATCCTGACGATTATTGGCGCGCTCGAAGCAACGCTCCAGTCGCTTGGCTACGAGCGATTTACCCCCGGCAGCGGCGTGGCAGCGGCCAGCCAGCAGCTGCAGTAGCGGTTTAGAGGCTAAGTACGCAGCAACAGAGAAGCGGTGAGAGCATGGACGCCCTCACCGCTTCTTTTTAAAATCTTTCATAGCGACAGCAGTTAAGTTACGACACTATCGGTCCCGCCGTTCACAGCAGCTATCCACAGCCAGGGACCAGCTAGACGGTTTCTAGCCAGTCATAAATCTGCTCTAGCTGCTTGAGCGAGACAAAGCCATATTGCCAAAGTACCATCGGCAGCGGCCCTGGGTCTTGCTCACAGTGTCGCAAAGCTGTCTCGATTGAAGTGGGGGCAATCAGCAGCTCGTCTTTTAAAAAGCTAACGAGCTTTCCGTAGTTTTGAGGAATCATTTATAGTGTGGCTCCTAAACTGCGAATGTTCTAAAACGTTTGAAATAAAAGGTGGGCTGTTAAACGATCAGACTCTATTGAGTCCTGCCTTCACCGTCGGTGAATCAGATCAACAGCACCAGTGATCCAATTTCCTAACGATGTCATCTAAAGAAATGATTTAGCGCCCTTAAAGCGTAAGTTTATTTTCAGGATCCGGCGTTCAGCCGCAATCTTTCAAAAGTTTGATTCTAAAAATCCCTGATACTTTTGAGCGATCGCGATCAGCGACAAAATTCTACAAAAGATTTAAAGAGACTCCTTAGCGTGAACAAATTGGCGTGAACAGATTAGCGTGAACAGGGATGCCGACGACAGGACAGCGCTAGCCGACGGCATTAGCGCCCGCCGCTACGTGACGCGCCCATATGACATGCCTATATGACACGAATGCTTAAGGATAGCGGCAAGTGTTTAGAATACTGTACAAATGGCCTTGAATTTAAACCTATCTTTAGGGATTCCCGAACCGACGCTAGCGCTCAGCCGGTTCGGTCTCAGACAGGGAGCTAATTTCAATGCGATCGCCTGGTTCTAGCCCCAGCTCAGCTGCACGTCCGCCCCGCAGCTCAATCACCTGGTCGACCAGTAGCCGACTCGGACCATACACCGGACAGGGCTCGGTCGCACAGGGCGGCGCTTCTGCCTGAATGGCCTGCACGCGCCCGTTGAGCAAAAACACCATATCTAGGGCGATGGGCACGTTTTTCATCCAAAACGCGGTGCGGCGCGGCGACTCAAACGGAAACAGCATGCCTCGATTATCGGCTAGCGCAGTTCGATACATCAGACCGGTTGCCTGCTGCTCTGCAGTTTGAGCCACTTCTAGCTGAATCACTTCGCTGCCGACAGCTGCCTGCGCCGTAATCGGCAAAATTTGCCCTGGACCTGATAGCGCAGAGGACTCACTCGGCGCGGGGTCATCGAGCGCAGGGTCATTGAGGGCAGGGGCATCGAGCGCAGGGTCATTGAGGACAGGGTCAGTCGGCACAGGCTGCGTCTCTCCAACCGATGTTTCTGTATCCAGCGGGGTCGAGCACCCAAGCAGTAGCCAGCAAAGACTAATCACTGAGAGCCTATGTCCCAAGGCTGCCCAGCTAGCTGTCCCGTAAAACATAGCCGACTCCTCTCACAGTTTGAATCAGACGCTTATCATTTTCAGCATCGATCTTTAAGCGCAGGTAGCGAATATAGACTTCAATCACGTTTGACTCGCCCATGAAGTCATAGCCCCAGACGTTTTCTAAAATTTGCTCGCGCGTCAGCACCTCGCGCGGATGCTCCATCAAATATTTAAGCAGATCAAATTCCTTCATCGTCAGCTCAATCAGGCGACCGCTGCGAGTCGCCTGACGATGGGTCAAATCGAGCGTCAAATCGCCAAACCGCAGCTGCTCAACGCTGCGGCTATGAGGCTGCAGATAGGTGCTAACTAGGTTTAAGAATTCTTCGCTGCGGTAAGGCTTGAGGCAGTAGTCGTCAGCCCCAGACTCTAGACAGGCAATCCGATCGTCTAGCGAATCACGCGCCATGAGCAGCAGCATAGGGGTGCGATCGCCAATAGCGCGCAGATGTAGACAAATATCAAGCCCCGACTCGCCCGCCAGCAGCCGATCAATCACGATCAAAGAGGGTTTGCTTTCCTTCGCCTGTCGAATTCCCGACTCAACGTCGTGAGCAAGGATAGGTTCGTAGCCAGATTCTCTCAAATCGGCACTGACATGATTGGCTAAATCTTCATTGGCTTCGACAACCAGTACATAAGGCACCGTATCTGCTGCGGCTGCACTCACGACATGACTCCCCTACTTGCTCCACCGCTGACCAGCGCGAACAATGCGATCGCTCGGGTTTACGCCCTATACTAACGTTTCTAATTGCCTGCCTGCGCATCGTATTAAGTTTGCTGATTGCTAAACGAGACCAGCGCCCTAGGGCAGCTCTACCGAGGTGGGCTTAGCAATGTGCGGCAGCCCCCAGCCTAGCTTCTCGCGCAGCACTTTGAAAAATTCGGGCGGTCGCAGACGAATAAACTTGGCTGGGTAGGGCGACTTCTCCAAGCAGACGCGATCTTCGGGGACGACGTAGCAGCCAGCGTTGCCATCAACCACAATCACCAGCGGATCGGGGTTAGCTGAGGCAATCATGACCGGCTCTGAATTGGGGAAAACCAGCCCGCGCGAGGCCAGCGAGTGCGGACAGATAGGAATCAGCTGCAGCACCGGCACCCCTGGCGTAATCACCGGGCCGCCAGCGGAGAGAGAATAGGCCGTAGAGCCCGTTGGCGTTGAGATAATGATGCCGTCAGCCGCAATGTCTACCGGCGCATGATGCCCGACTGAAACCTCAAAATGGCACATGCTGGTCAGCGGTTCGCGGTGCAGCACCGCTTCATTCAGGCACAGCGCCTCCCAAATTAGCGCTTCTTTGTGCAGCAGCTTCACTGCAATCATGGCCCGCTCTTCGACCATGCAGTTACCAGCCACCACCTGCTCAATCACATAGGGCAGCTGGTTAAGATAAGCCTCTGTTAAAAAGCCCATGTGCCCCGTATTAACCGTCAGCAGCGGAATGCCGGCAGGTGCCACCTGTCGAAATGCAGAAAGGACTGTCCCATCCCCGCCCAGCACAATGGCAAAGGCCATATCCTCATCGAAGCCGTCAGGCACTAGGCTCTCAACCGGCGTGTGGCAGATGGGTCGATCGGGGCTAGAGTAGCCTAAGATACCGCCGACACCGGTCGCTGTCTTAACCGAGTGGCCCAAGCTTTCTAGCTTGGCTTTGACCTCTTGGGTAACCTGACAGGCAACCGGCTTTATATCGTTATAAATAATGCCGACTTTGGGCACGCGCAACGTCCAAACAGTGAGCTTACAAAGGCTAAGCGGTCAGTCAATCTTTTCTTAGGCTACCGTCTTTGGCGATGTCTTGAACAGAGCCCCGCGACTTTCATACCGCCAGCTTTTAACGTAACAAAAGTTATTGAATGCTGACCTGCGGCTAAAAAATCGTTGAGTTCATGCCGTAGCAGGGTAGACCCAGCTTTCAGAGCTGGCTATCTTAAGGAGGACTGCTGTTCAGGAAGCTATCTGTGAGTGCCCGCTATCTACCCGAAACCACTGCCTACGTTCGCATCACACATCAGTCTTGGCCGCAGGGACAAATCGAAGGCGAAGTGCGCGCCAACGAGTTTGAATGGCAGTTTCGCTGGCAGTTTCGCCAGGGCCAGCTGATCGTTGAGCCGTCGCTAGGGCGAGCGCTGATTCGAGAGCCGCTGGGTCGATTTTTAGAACGCTTCGACTACCAGCTTGAGCCTGGCAGTGACTATACGTTTACGATTCGGGCAAAGCTTTAAAGCTACTTCTGCGTCAGTCGGCTCAAGTAGCGCTCAATCAGCAAGATTGCAACGATGTCATCAACCGGGCGCGGCACGCTGCGTAACCCCTGCGGCAGCAGACGGCTGAGGCCCTTAGGCGGATACATTTGCCAATAGCGATCGCGCGCTTCCAAGCTGCTGTATCGCTCGTCAATCAGGATGATGCTAGGCACGGCCTCCAGCTGAGCAAGCTTAGCCTTCCAGTCTTGAGCACCGGTCTGATCGCCCATGACAATCAGCGAAATGGGAAAGGTCTGCCGCAGGGTTTGAATCTGCGCTAAGACTGCCTCAGCTGAAATTACTTCGTGATAGTGCAGCGTTCGATCAAGTCCCATAATCGCCAGGCCGCACTTATGCCGACCGGGGTCAAATCCAAGAATTGCAGGCTGGCAGAGACGAGGCGAAGTAAGAGTCACAAGGGCGTCAACCGAAGAAGTCTTCTTAATTCTAAAGAGCGACCCCAAGCTGCGCTAGATAGACTGGATACTTTTACAGTCGATAAAAGCTCGATGAAAGCGTGCAGTTTTTACCATTCTCTGCTAGAAATACGACTTACAATGATATTATGCTTAGTACATCAGTACGCACCAAACGGTGCGACTAGCCCGTGCATGTAAAAAGGGTTGAACTGTCTCACTTTAAATCCTTCGGTGGCACGACGCAGGTGCCGTTACTGCCTGGGTTCACAGTCATTTCTGGCCCCAACGGGTCGGGAAAATCCAACATTTTAGACTCGCTGCTGTTTTGTTTAGGGCTATCAAGCTCTAAGGGAATGCGGGCCGAGCGGCTGCCAGATTTGGTCAACCAAAATCAGAGCAAGCGGCGTTCTACCATTGAGGCCAGCGTCACCGCTACGTTTGACATTAGCGACGTGCTGCCGGAGCTGATGCAGTCAGAGACTGACCTAGACGCGGCCCAGCCAGCGGACTCCGCAGAGACCGCAAACGGCTCTGGCCCAGTCAGCCCGAACGACCAGCGCGAGCCCACCCAAAACGGCCAGAGCAGCGCTCACCAGGCTCCACAGCCAGATCCTAAAATTGTACCGCTGCCGCGCGAATGGAGCGTGACACGACGGCTGCGGGTGACGCCGCAGGGCACCTATACTTCCAACTACTACATCAACGGTGAAGCCTGCACGCTGAGCGAACTGCACGAGCAGCTGCAGCGCTTTCGCGTCTACCCTGAGGGCTACAACATTGTGCTGCAGGGGGATGTCACCAGCATCATTTCCATGAATCCGCGCGAGCGGCGAGAAATTATCGACGAGCTAGCCGGCGTGGCTTCGTTTGATCGCAAGATCGATCAGGCTAAGCACAAGCTAGAGGTCGTGCGCGAGCGTGAGGAGCGGTTTCGCATTGTCGAGCAGGAGCTCACCGACCAGCTAGAGCGGCTCGATCAGGATCGCAAAAAAGCCGAGAAATATCAGCAGCTCAAGGCGACGCTGCAGGCCAAGCTGCAGTGGGAGAGCGTCTTACAGTGGAGAGCGCAGCAGCGCCAGGTGACGGTTTTAGAAACTCAGCTAGCGCAGGGGCAGCAGGCCGCCGTTCAGCTAACGCAGCAGATGGCGAGCCTGCAGGATACGATTCAGGCTACGGCCGCTAGCTTAGAAAGCCTAGCCGCTGCGGTAAAGGCCCTGGGCGAAGATGAGCACATTGCGCTGCAGTCTAAGCTAGCGACTCAGGAAGCAGAGCTGCGGCAGCTAGTTCGCCAGGCGCAGACGCTGAGCGCCTCAACGCAGTCAATTTCGCAGCAGCTGCAGTCAGCACAGGCTGAAATTCACGAGCAGGGGCAGGCTATCTCTAGCTTGGCGGCCCAAATCCAGACGCTCAGCGAAGATGAGCTACAGCGGCGGCAGCGGGCCTGTGAGCAGGCTCGCCTGCAGCTCGAAGCCAGTCGAGAAGCCACCAGCACCATTGCCAGCGCCTCTCAGGCTTGGATTGCAACCCAAACCGGGCTGCGCCGCGATATCGAGACGCTGCTGGCGCAGCTAGAGCCCAAGCGGGCCGAACGCGTTCGCCTGCAGGAGCGAATTGCCCAGCTGCAGAGCCAGATCGACACTCAGCAGAGCGCGATCGCAGCCCTGCAGACAGAGCTAGCTCAGACGCACCAGCAGCCAGCCGCGCCGCTCGACAGCGCCCAAACGGAGATTCAAACGCTGGCGCAGCGCGTGGCCGAGGCCGAGCAGACGCTGCGCACCCAGCGCGAAACCCAGACCCGGCTGCTGCAGGAGCAGCGCGAAAAGCAGCGCGAGCTCGACAAGCTAGAAGCGCAGGAGCAGGCGCTGCAGGAGACGCAGGGCACGCAGACGGCCGAGGTGCTAACGCGCAGCGGGCTGGCTGGCATCTGCGGTCTAGTAGCACAGCTAGGGCGAGTTGAGCCCAAGTATCAGACCGCGCTAGAGATTGCTGCAGGGGCGCGGCTGGGCTACCTCGTGGTCGAAGATGACGGCGTGGCAGCACGCGGCATCGATATTCTCAAGCGCAAGCGGGCCGGACGCGCAACGTTCTTGCCCCTAAACTCAATTCGCGTGCCGCATTTTAAAGAGATTGGCAAGTGGGACCGGCCTGAGGGCTTTATTGACTATGCCGTCAATTTGATTGACTGCGATGCGCTCTACGCAGACGCGTTTGCTTTTGTCTTTGGCAGCACCGTCGTCTTTGAAAACCTGAGCGCAGCCCGGCGGCACCTCGGCAGGTTTCGCATGGTGACGCTAGAGGGTGAAATTTTAGAAAGCAGCGGCGCTATGACCGGCGGTAGCCTACGGCGACAGGGACGGCTGCACTTTGGCACGGTTGAGCCAGCTGAGTCAGCCGAAGCGCAGGCGCTGCGGCAGCGATTGCGTGAACTTGACCAGATTTTAGCTAGCTGCGATCGCGCCATCACTCAGGCCCAAACGGCTTTGGAAGCTGAGTCTCAGGCCCTGATTGAGGCGCGGCAGGCCTACCGCGAGCAGCAGCTCAAAGCCGAGCAGTCTGAAAGCCAGCAGCAGCAGCTACAGCAGCGGCAGCAGCAGGCCCAGCAGCAGCTAGCGCGATCGCAGGCCGAGCAGACTGCAGCCACTCAGCGGCTACAGGAAATCGATCAGACTCTGTCGCTGCAGGAAGCGCAGCTGCAGCAGCTGCGTCAGCAGCTAGCCGAGCACGAAGCCTCGCAAACCCACAGCGAATGGCAGCAGGCTCAGGCTCAGGTACGCGCGTTTGAAACTCAGCTGCAGGACTGCCAGCAGGCGCTACAGGCGGCGCAGCAGCAGCTCAAAGCGTTAGAAGCCCAGCAGCAGCGCAGCCAGGAAAAGCGGCAGGCGGCCCAGGCCCAGGTTGAGCAGCTACGCCAGCAGCAGCAGACGCAGATCAACCAGCAGTCTGAGCTCAACGCTCAGCAGGCTGCGCTAAAAGCTCAAATCGTTCAGACTCAGGCAGCCATAGCCGAGCTAGACCAGCGCCTAGCCGCTCAAAAGACCGAGCGCGATCGCACCGAGCATCAGCTCAGAGACCAGCGCCATCAGTATCAGCAGCTCGAATGGCAGCAGCAAAAGCTGCAGGAAACGCAGCGCGAGCGGCAGCAGCAGCTGACTGAGCTGCAGGGGCTGATCGAAGCCAAGCGCTCAGAGCTGCCCGAGCCGCTACCAGAGATTCCCGAAGATCTGACTTTAGAGAAACTGCAGCAGCAGCTGCGATCGCTGCAAAAGCGGTTAGAAGCGATGGAGCCAGTGAATATGCTGGCGCTCGAAGAATATAACCGCACGCAGGAGCGCCTGCAGGAGCTCACCGATAAACTAACCACGCTGCAGGACGAGCGCACCGAGCTGCTGCTGCGGATTGAAAACTTCACCACGCTGCGCAAGCGCGCCTTTCAAGAAGCCTTTACAGCCGTCAACGAGAACTTTCAAACTATCTTTGCTGAACTTTCAGACGGCGACGGCTACCTGCAGCTTGACGACCCGCAAGACCCGTTCAACGGCGGCCTAAATCTGGTAGCTCACCCCAAAGGAAAGCCCGTACGACGGCTAGCGTCTATGTCAGGTGGAGAAAAATCTTTGACGGCGCTCAGCTTTATCTTTGCCCTGCAGCGCTATCGCCCTTCGCCCTTCTATGCCTTTGACGAAGTAGACATGTTCCTTGACGGGGCAAACGTAGAGCGATTAGCTAGAATGATCAGGCACCAGGCGCAGCAGGCCCAGTTTATTGTGGTCAGCCTGCGGCGACCGATGATTGAGTCCGCAGAACGCACGATTGGAGTGACTCAGGCGCGCGGAGCCTATACCCAGGTCTTAGGCATTAACTTGCAGCGCCAGAGCGCTTCTGTTTAATTGGCCGGTAAAGGCCATTTGCTTGAGCTAGAAAGGTTCGGCCGAAGTTCGGTCAATACCCTGCGGGTTTACAGTTCCTTGTAATAAGATGAACAGTTAAAGTCAGGTGTATAGTCCTTTCGCTGAGCAAACCGACCCTAGACATGACCTTTGAACTCGAACAAAGCCGATTTCGCTCCGATATTATCGGGACTCAGGTAATCACTCGCACGACAGGAAGACGCCTGGGCATTGTCAGCCAAATCTGGGTCGATGTGGATCGCGGCGAAGTCGTAGCGCTCGGGCTGCGCGAAAATATTATGTCGAAGGTACTCTCTAACACCGAGCAGGTGATGCTATTGAGCAGCATTCGCCAAATTGGCGACGTCATCTTGGTAGATGACGACACCGCCATTGAGGATGACGTCAGCGTCGCCTCCTTTAGCACCATGATCAACAGCGAAGTGATCACCGAGTCGGGCGAAATTTTAGGGCGCGTGCGCGGCTTCAAGTTTGACGTGGTCAGCGGCAAGCTAGACTCGATTGTGATTGCCTCTTTCGGTTTGCCTCAGATTCCCGATCAGGTGCTTAGCACCTATGAGCTGCCCGTCACTGAAATTGTCAGCAGCGGCCCAGATCGCATCATCGTTTTTGAGGGCTGCGAAGAAAAGCTAACGCAAATTACCGTAGGGCTGCTAGAGCGCCTAGGCATCGGCAGCGCACCTTGGGAGCGCGAGAATGATAGCGGCTATGTAATGCCAATGTCGGCCTCTAATCAGCTACCCTCTGGCGTACCGGCTCCCCCACCCCGCGAGGCCGCCCGTGAGGAGCGCTGGCGTGAGGAAACCCCGCCGCAGCGGGTTGAGCAGCCAGCCGAGGCAGAGATGACCCGCGACATGTGGGAAGACGAAGAACCTTACCAAGCGCAGCCACTCAATATTCCTCAGAAGAAAAAGGTTTTGGAATATGAGTATGAAGAAGAAGACGCAGACTACTAACCCTGCGTGGCTATGATGCTAGCCGACTCGCTGCAAAAAAGATTTGTCATGGGGCTGCCTGTGCATCACAGTAGCAACTACTGCCGCTGGCTGCTCAATCGGCTGCATCAGCGTCAGGGCGCTCACGTGGTCACGCTGAATGCTGAGATGTGTGTTCAAGCTGAGCAGGATGCTGATCTTAGCCAAATTATTCGGCAGGCTGAGTTAGTCATTCCAGACGGCGCCGGCATCGAACTCTATTTTCGCTGGTTTGAAAGACAGCAGATCAAGCGCTGCCCAGGCATTGAGCTAGCCGCCGATTTGCTCTCGCAGCTGTCAAGCACTGATAAGGTTGTCTTCTACGGTGGGGCTCCAGGCGTGACCGAAACAGCCGCCCGCAACTGGCAGCTTAAAGCGCCGCCGCTCAAAGTTGCGATCGCTCAGCACGGCTTTCTCTCGGAAGTTGAGCAGCAGACCTTTCAAACCGCGCTGCAGCAGCTACAGCCACAGGTGATTTTTGTGGGATTAGGCGTCCCCCGTCAGGAATTTTGGATTGCCGCGCACCGCCACCTCTGCCCAGAGGCCGTTTGGATTGGCGTCGGCGGCAGCTTCGATATCTGGGCTGGACTGAAGACGCGAGCCCCGCGCTGGTTTTGCGACAATCATTTAGAGTGGCTCTACCGGCTCTACAAAGAACCCTGGCGCTGGCGACGGATGCTGGCACTGCCTAAGTTTGCTTGGCGAGCGGCAATGCATCGCTGGCAAAAAGGTTAGATTTAGACAGCATAAAAACTAACGGCAATTTTTTTATAAAAAATCGTCTAACTTCGGGTAGAATGTCGACTCAAACCTGTCTCTAGCAACGCTATGACTTCAGTCGCTACTCCCCCGCGCGATCGCGCTTTACCCAAAGACGTTCAGGCACGCTTGCAGAGCCGGTTTGCAGCCGCTGCCGCCCAGCCCGCTCAAACCTCTGAGTCAGCTAGCGCCTCAGCGATGGTGCAGCTCAGCAGCGTTTCCAAAGACTATCGCAACGGCGCTCAGGCGTTAAAAAACGTCAACCTGCAAATTAATCGCGGTGACTTCCTGTTTGTTACAGGGCCGTCAGGGGCTGGCAAATCCACCTTGCTAAAGCTGCTCTACGGGCAGGAGCGACCCACAGCCGGTGAAATCGTTGTCAACAATCAGCCGCTATCGAAGCTGCGCGGCAATAAGCTGGCGCTGCTGCGCCGTCGAATTGGCGTGGTGTTTCAAGACTATAAGCTGATTCCGCGCCGGACCGTCTCTGAGAACGTCGCCTTTGTCCTCTGGGCGCAGGGCTACACCCGCAAAGAAATTCATCGCCGCCTGATGCCAACGCTCAAAATGGTCGGACTGCAGAGCAAAGCCGACTGCTTTCCTGAGCAGCTGTCCGGGGGCGAACAGCAGCGAGTTAGCATTGCCCGCGCCGTGGTCGGAACGCCGCCCCTGCTGCTAGCAGATGAGCCCACCGGCAACCTAGATGCCGATAACTCCTGGCAGGTGATCAAAATTCTGCAGAAGCTAAACTCAATTGGCATCACCGTCGTTATCACGACGCATGACGAGCACATTGTACGCGCCACTGAGCATCCGGTAGTTCAGATTCGCAACAGCAGCCTGCGCTATGTTCGCTAGCGATCGCGCTTAGCCAATCAGCAGCCGAATGGTCTCTTCGCACCAGGACAGCTTTGCCATTTCATAGTGAATACCGGCTCGAATCGTGGCGTACTTGAGCTTTTCAGCATCAGAAAGCGCAACCGGGTTAAGGCTATACCGCTGCGCTCTGGTCTGATACGCTTCGAGGCTGATACGATGCTGGCGATAGCGCTGCTTCAAGGCAGTGACGATGGCGTCTTTGGGAACGAGACTGCCAGAGAAAAGCTTGATCAACAGCTCGTCCCGAAGCGGATGGGCTGGGGACGGTTCTAGCACCCAAGCCTGCAGCGCCGCCTGGCCGGCTGCCGTAATAGAATACAGCTTCTTGTTGGGGCGACCCTCCTGCGGAATCGGCTCTGAGCGAACATAGTGCTGAGCAGCCAGCTTGGTTAGCTCGCGATAAATTTGCTGATGGCTGGCTGACCAGATAAACCCAACGGTGCTGTCAAAGCACTTAGCCAAGTCATAGCCGCTGTAGGGACGCTGAGTCAGGACGGCTAAAATTGCGTAGGGCAGCGCCATTTTGCAAAGCAGATAGGGCTTTTCTATGATAAGCAATTCGCTGCGCTTCGCTACAAACCGGGCTATGGCGGCTTCAGCTAACAAACCTTAAAGAAACTGCGCCTGGGCGCTTTGCCCTGCCGCAAACGCAGTATGGTTTTGAAATATAGCCAACGTTTATTGCATATGTCACAGCCGACGATTGAATCTATTCTGCAAGAAAAGCGGCTCTTCAGGCCCGCTGAAGACTTTTCTAGCGCCGCTCACATTTCTAGCATGGCGCAGTATCAAGCGCTTTATGAGCAAGCGGCGGCTGACCCAGCAGCCTTCTGGGCAGAGCTGGCTGAGCAAGAGCTAGACTGGTTTCAAAAGTGGGACCAAACGCTGGACTGGCAGCCGCCCTTTGTCAAATGGTTTGTCGGTGGCAAATTAAACATCTCTTATAACTGCCTCGATCGGCACCTGACTACCTGGCGACGCAACAAGGCCGCGCTAATTTGGGAAGGCGAACCTGGCGACTCACGCACGCTGACCTACGCGCAGCTGCACCGCGAAGTCTGCCAGATGGCAAACGTGCTCAAGGATCTAGGCGTGAAAAAAGGCGATCGCGTTGGGCTCTATATGCCGATGATTCCAGAGGCCGCGATCGCTATGCTCGCCTGTGCCCGTATCGGCGCGGCCCATACGGTAATTTTTGGCGGCTTCAGCGCCGACGCTCTGCGCGATCGGCTCAACGACGCCGAAGCCAAGGTGGTGATCACCGCCGACGGCGGCTTTCGTAAAGACAAAGCGGTGCCGCTTAAAGCCGCCGTTGATCAGGCGCTAGAAGACAACGCGGTGCCCTCTGTCGCTCATGTGCTAGTTGTTCAGCGCACCCAGCAAGAAGTCAACTGGCAAGCAGATCGCGATGTCTGGTGGCACGAGCGTCAGCCCACCGCTTCTGCCGACTGCCCCGCCGAGCCGATGGACAGCGAAGACCTGCTGTTTATCCTCTACACCAGCGGCACTACTGGCAAGCCCAAAGGCGTGGTGCATACGACCGGCGGCTATAACCTCTACACCCATATGACGCTGAAGTGGGCCTTTGATATCAAAGACACCGATGTCTACTGGTGCACTGCCGACGTTGGCTGGATTACCGGCCACAGCTATATCGTCTACGGGCCGCTCTCTAACGGCGCCACCAGCCTGATGTACGAAGGCGCGCCGCGTGCCTCTAACCCTGGCTGCTTCTGGGATGTGGTCGAAAAGTACGGTGTTACTATCTTCTACACCGCCCCCACCGCGATTCGCGCCTTTATTAAGATGGGCGACGAGCTGCCCAAAGCCCGCGATCTCTCATCGCTGCGCCTTCTCGGCACGGTGGGCGAACCGATCAACCCCGAAGCCTGGATGTGGTACCACGAGGTGATTGGCGGCGGCCAATGCCCGATTGTTGATACCTGGTGGCAAACCGAGACCGGCGGCTTTATGCTCACTCCGCTGCCCGGCGCGACGCCTACCAAGCCCGGCTCTGCCACCAAGCCCTTCCCTGGCATTTTAGCCGACGTGGTCGATTTAGACGGCAACCCGGTCGGTGCGAATGAGGGCGGCTATTTGGTGATTAAGCATCCCTGGCCTAGCATGATGCGCACCGTCTACGGCAACGACGAGCGCTACCGCAAAACCTACTGGGAGCATATCCCACCGCAAGACGGGCAGTATCTCTACTTTGCCGGCGACGGCGCGCGCAGGGATGAGGACGGCTACTTCTGGGTGATGGGCCGCGTTGACGACGTGCTGAATGTCTCCGGTCACCGGCTTGGCACGATGGAGATTGAGTCAGCGCTGGTGTCACATCCGGCGGTTGCAGAGGCGGCCGTGGTCGGTCGCAAAGATGAGCTTAAAGGTGAAGACGTGTTTGCTTTTGTGACTCTAGAGGGCCAGTATAGCCCCAGCGACAGCCTCAAAGCCGAGCTGAAGCAGCACGTAGTGAAAGAGATTGGTGCGATCGCGCGGCCCGGCGATATTCGCTTTGCCGATGCGCTCCCCAAAACCCGCTCCGGCAAAATCATTCGCCGTTTCTTACGCAACCTTGCCAGCGGTGAAGAGATTGTTGGCGATGCTACCACAATGGAAGACCAAAGCGTACTGGATAAGCTGCGGGAAGAGGCATAGTGCGCTAATCAACTATGCGCCAGGATCATGTACCAGGGTGAGTTTTAGCTCATCCTGGCAATCGTCATAGAATTCAACCTCGTTGGCTGTCTGACACATTTCCTGAAACGCCTATAAGCTCGCAGGTTGCGGTTGAGACACGAAACCCAATGGAATTATCGAAAGCCAACCTAGGAATTGTGCTCTCTTAAAGCTCGAGCTATTTGAACGATAGCATCTCTATCTTCAGCCTCTACAAAAACTCTGTGCAACAAAAGATCTGTATCTTTTATCCTTTTGCTTCGAAGATAGAGCGAACCGCTGCTATGAATCTCCGTTTTCTGTTCTACAATCTTTGATTTGAGTTCGTAATCTTTATGCCAAATAGTCTGGCAAACGTAAATAGGTGGTGCTTAGTGGTGCAGAAAACTAAGTTGGACTCAGCCTGAGAAACGAGTGATCCTATCGAACTCAATGCGGCAGTCCAACTGTCGCTGCTTTTTCTTTGAGGCACAAGCAGGCGGCGGACTGAAGTGGACCCCAGAGACTGAACAACTTGAGAGGGCAGTTAAGCTCTGAAAGGTCAACGTAATTAATACGCTTTCAACGAGTATTACACATTTCATTCACCGCCTCATCCGGTTTGAGAATAAATCTCATCCGGTGTCCGATAATTCAGCGACTGATGAGGCCGCTGACGGTTATACCAATTGAACCAAGTGCTTACCTCCTTTGATAAATGCTGCCCATCCTCGAATGCCTTGAGATAGACCAGTTCCCACTTGAGTGATCGCCACAACCGTTCAATGAAAATATTGTCATGACAGCGGCCTCGCCCATCCATTGAGATCTGCACATCCGAGCGCTTCAGGCAGTCTGTGAAGGCGTTAGCAGTAAACTGAGCCCCCTGGTCAGAGTTGAATATCATCGGCTTGCGATAGCGCATCAAGGCAGCCTCCAAAGCCTCAATGCAGAAGTGCACATCCATCGTGTTTGAAATCTGCCAGCTCAATACTTTTCGGCTAAACCAGTCCATGATGGCCACTAGATAGAAATGACCTTTCAACACGGGTAGATAGGTGATATCGCTACTCCACACTTGATTGACACAGGCGATATCAACCCCTCGCAGCAGGTAGGGATAGACCTTGTGGTCTCGATGCTGTTTGCTCAGCTTGGGCTTGGGATAGACCGCATACAAGCCCATTTGACGCATCAGCCGCTGCACTCGTTTGCGATTGACCGAGTAGCCGAGCTGTTGAAGATGAACCGTCATTCGACGACTGCCGTAGAAGGGCGTTTTCAGATACTGCTCAGGCTTTGTTGCATGAATCATAAATAGACAGACTTCTCCTGT
>JAAHIA010000500.1 GCA_010671975.1 Leptolyngbya sp. SIO4C1
TCGCTGTCATGAATAACCTAAAATCTAGGATAGAATCTCTAGTGAGCTGGAGAGTCAACCCATGGCTAAATTTTGTTCAAAACTAGTCGCAGCCTACCAGTTTTAGGCGTTTGCAGCTTCTATCTGAGGGTTTGAGCAAAATCAGATTAGTAGAAAGATTTTCTGCCAAGCGAAAGAGCAGCATTTCATCGTGATTTCATCGTTGTTTGCCACAGTAGTTTGATGGGTGTGTTGTTTGCCCAAATCTGCTCAAAAATACATGAGAACCCTTAATCGTTGAGATTTTTTGCATTGCTGTCAATTCCATCTGCCTAGAACTGTTCTACGGTCTGCAGCTGACCGCAACAGCAGGTACCCGCTGGCTCCCATAGTGGAAAGCTCAGTGAAAAGCCCCAATATCTTGCCGCTTCAAAAAGCCTGCTACCCCAGCCGCTATCAGCCCGATGACGACTGATGGCTCTGGCACTGACTGATGAGCAGGATGAGCAGGATGAGCAGGCGGCTTTCCATGTCCGGGCGGTGTGTGCCCATGCCCATCGCTGCCGTCTTCAAACGTGGTGTGCTCGTCTAAGCCCGTTGGGCGATACAGCTGCATGCGTAGTGTTAAACGGCCCGTCAGGGTTGCCTGCGCCAATCCACAGGTGAGCCATGTAAAAGCCAGGATGAATGCCCAAGTTAAAGGGCGGGTAGGTATCGGGATTGACCTCAAAGGGCGCTGCAACTTTTTGTGGATCTTGCAAGGCAGCAAAAATTTCAGCAATGAAGGCTTCATCGAGTAGCGACTGCCTAAAGTTAATTGCCTCAGCATCATAGAAACCCGTGCTGGGGTCAATTGCTCCTACATTCTCAATCACAACATTCTCGTGCGAGTGCCAGGCAGCCAAATCGCCGAAGGGCGCTAAGATAGTCGGCAGCGATCTGACATTGGCCTCTTTATAAGCCGTATAGAGCGCTGGTAAGTTCTCTGGCGGCAAGGTAGAAAAGCTCTGAACGGCTTGCTCAATCGCATCGTACTTGGTCTCGCCCCAATAGACAGCGACAAGCTTGTTCTCCTGATCAAAGTTGAGCCCGGCTGGTCTGGTTGGCTCTGCAACGAAGTTATACACCTGCTCAGGCTTAAACCAGTGCGTACCGTGGAATTTAGCCTCAGGCGTCATAGGCACAAAGCCGTCAGCGGCAGCTTGCGCTCTGCCATTAGGCCCAAAGTAAGGCGTCAAATAGCTATACAGATCTTCAACAAACGCTTTTGCCTCGGCTGAGAAGTCATTGCCATAGTAGGTATAGAAGTCTTCGGCTGATGAGATCCGAGTGAAATCAGCTGCAATACCGGGTGCTGTAGCTCCTATCAGTAAACTGGTGCTGAATAATCCAATTTTAAAGGGGGATAGTTTCATGGCTGTTGATAACCCACATTATGAAGTTACGTTGCGATCGCAATCGCTCACTAGCCCTGATTCGTGGCTTTTAGTATAAGAGCTAACTTTTCACAGGGAAATTAACTTTCATGAATGGTGTTTCGTCAAGCAGCCTCTGCTCTCTTCCTGATTGCGCCGTGTGATTGCGCCGTGTCAAAAAAAGACAGCGATTGCTGCAGAGACAGCAATCGCTGATTATATCCTGAGATACATCCTCCTCTACCCTCTCCCATACTTTGTCTTTTTTATAGACTCTCCCCTCAGCTAGAGGGTTTACCCTAGTAATTACACTGACAAGGGTAAAGTCTATGAAAGTTCAGCTAACCGTTCCCAATATGGCCTGTGGGGCCTGCGCCAGAACTATCACTAGCGCAATTACGGCGGTAGACCCGAAGGCTACGGTCAAGGCAGATCCTCAGACCAAGCGCGTTGAGGCAGAAACAGAAGCGAGCAAGGCCGATCTGCAGCAAGCTATTCAGGGAGCCGGCTACGCGGTTTCCTAGCGAGGGGTAGCCCTAGGGTGAGGTGAGTGCTGACGCGCAGAAGGGGAAGGTGATGGCTGCCACGACGCTAAAACTTAAGGGGATGAGCTGTGCCGCCTGTGCTAGCAGTATTGAATCTGCGATTCAACAGGTGCCAGGTGTCGAGTCGGTTCAGGTTAATTTTGCCGCTGAGCAGGCTCAGGTGGACTACAATCAGCGCCGTACGACGCTAGAGCAAATTCAAGCGGCCGTAGCTGAGTCTGGCTATGAAGCCAGCGCCATGGAAGACCTCAGCCTGGGTGAAGAAGATGCTCAAGAACAGGCGGCGCGCCGCGCTGAGCAGCGTGCCCTGCTGCTGAAGGTAGGCGTAAGCGGCTTGGTTAGCGGCCTGCTCGTCGTTGGCTCAATCCCAGCGATGACTGGATTAGAGATGGCTGGCTGGCCCATGTTGTTGCACAATGTTTGGCTGCAGCTAATTCTCTCAACGCCAGTTTTGTTTTGGTGCGGTCAGTCTTTCTTTGTCGGTGCTTGGAAGGCGTTTCTGCACCGGGCTGCAACTATGAATACGCTGATTGCGCTGGGAACGGGCACTGCCTACCTCTATTCGCTGTTTGTCACGCTGTTTCCTGGCATTCTGATTGCTCAGGGGCTGGCGCCGGATGTCTACTACGAAGCAGCCGTGGTGATTATTACGCTGCTGCTGCTGGGGCGATATCTAGAGAATCGGGCCAGAGGCCAAACGTCTGACGCTATCCGGCAGCTGATGGGTCTGCAGGCTAACACGGCGCGGGTGGTGCGCCAGGGTAAAGAAGTGGATCTGCCCATTCAAGCGGTTGTGGTTGGCGATGCGATCATCGTGCGGCCGGGTGAGAAAATTCCGGTCGATGGCGAGATTATCGAGGGCCGCTCAGCCGTGGATGAGTCGATGGTTACCGGTGAGCCAGTGCCGGTCAAGAAGGGTCCGGGTGACGAGGTTATCGGGGCAACGCTCAACAAAACCGGCAGCTTTAAGTTTGAGGCGGCGCGGGTTGGCAAAGACACGGTGCTGGCTCAGATTGTGCAGCTGGTGAAAGCCGCGCAGGGCTCGAAAGCGCCGATCCAAAAACTGGCGGATCAGGTGACTGGCTGGTTTGTGCCAGCGGTCATTGCGATCGCGATTCTCACTTTTTTGTGCTGGTTCAACCTGATGGGCAACCCAACGCTGGCGCTGCTGACTACGGTTGGGGTGCTGATTATTGCCTGTCCCTGTGCGCTGGGGCTGGCCACGCCAACCTCGATTATGGTGGGCACGGGTAAGGGAGCCGAAAACGGCATTTTGATTAAAGGTGCGGACAGCTTAGAGCAGGCCCATCGCCTGCAGACGATTGTACTCGACAAGACCGGCACGCTGACGCAGGGGCGTCGACCAGCGCTTTCGGATTGTCCGGCGCAACGATCAA
>JAAHIA010000501.1 GCA_010671975.1 Leptolyngbya sp. SIO4C1
TAGCCCATCTGACGCATCAGCCGGCCTACATCACGACACAGGCGGCAGGGGCAGGCTTCTGTGAGCTAGTAGATTACCTGCTGGCAGCGCAACCCTAGCCGGCTGGGTGCGATCGCGCACCTGGCAAAAACAGGTCCCGAAATTTGCCTGTCTCTGCTGTAGTCATAAATAGTGCTAAACGTTGAGCCACGATGTCCATCTTCCCTGTTAAAGATTATGCGGCCGCTGGTCTGCTGCTCAGCAGCTTAGTCGCGATGCCTGTCTCAGCGGCTGAAAGCTTGAGCGCAGCTGCCGGTGAGGTAGAGGCCAATTACGTTGCCGAGCCCAGTGAAACCTTTTGCGCTGCGGATGAGCGCCTGGTGATCAAACGGCAGGGAGAAACGCTGCTCGATATTGGCACCGAGCAGCTTGAAGCTGCTAGCGGTGCGACCTGCCTGGTCTTTGATTTAGCAGTGCAAGATCTTGATAGCGATCGCGAACCAGAAGTGATAGTCGATATCTACTCTGGCGGCGCGCACTGCTGCACCACGTCGCTGATTTATCGCTACGGCCCGGCGCAAGGCTATCAGCCCATCAGCCACTTTTGGGGCAACGGCGGCTACCGGCTACAAGATCTTAACGCAGACGGCTCGCCTGAATTTGTTAGCACCGACGACGCTTTTGCCTACGCCTTTACCAGCTATGCCGGCTCTCAATATGCGGCCCAGATTTGGCAATATCAGCAGGGGCAGATGCAAAACGTCAGCCGCGCGCATCCGGCCTATATTTACGATCATGCCTTTGCCCTATGGCAGCGCTACAGCCAGCTGTGGAACGAGCAAGGCGCAACCCAGTACGGCGATGCGGCTCATAGTCAGCCAGGCTTTGAAAAAGCAGTTTTAGCGGCCTATCTAGCGGATAAATATTTGCTGGGTCAGGCAGAGGATGGCTGGCAGCGAGTCCGCGCTGCCTATCACTGGCCCGATCGAGAAGTTTTCTTTGCGGCGCTAGAACAGTTTTTGATTGAAGAAGGCTATGTGCCTGGCAGCTATGCCGAGGTGATTGAGTTTGAGCCTGATCGCGATCGCACTGCTGTCTACGGGCAGCTGGCCCCAGAGCAGAGCCGGCGCTATCTGGTCTCAGCGCAGGCCGGTCAGTCTTTGACCGCAGCGCTGCCTATCAGAGTGCTACGAGGCACGCTCAGCGCTCAGATTGTGGCTCCCAACGGGCAGCTACTAGGCCGTTTAGAAGCCCCTGACGACAGCTGGCAGAGTACGCTACCCGTCAGCGGCAGCTATACGGTTGAGCTGTTTAGCCCAGCCGGTGCAGGGTACGGGTTAGAGCTAACGCTGGAGTAGCGCATTCTGAAGTCAGGCCGTCTGTGCCTAGCGCTCTAAAATCCCAATCAAGATCGCCAAAATATCAGACAGGTTAGCCAGCAGCGTATAGGCATTAATGTCTTTAATCAGCAGCTTGTCTTGACGCTCTAGCAGACCAAATCGCCAGACATCTCCCAGCGTTACCGCGCCGTAGAGCTGGCTTTGGTCATCGCTGATGGCCCGATCTAAAGCAATCAGCTCAACTGCTAGCTGGCTGAACCCTCGCTCCAGATCGCCTTTTTTAGCTTCGATGATCACCAGATCGCTAGCAAACCTAATCCAGTAGTCAATCGTGCCACTGAGGTTCTGACCGGCATCTAATGGATATTCCACATCAATTTCAGCTTGAATATATTCCAGCAGCTCTAGCAGCAAAGGCGAAATGTAAAACTCCCGCTTGGCTGCTTCAGAGGTTAGCGAAATTAGCGGCAGCTTTTTGACATAGGTCTCTCGCAGCTGGTTCAGATGGCTCAGCGTTTGCTGACTCCTCGGCAGCTGTAGCTCTGCAAAGCGATATCGATAGCCAAAGGCTTCAACGATGTCGCGCGTAGGATAGTTGAGCTCAAAATAGTCAGAGAAGATGTAGCGCTTGTCAGCTTTGAGAATGCTCGCCATAGAACCGCGCAACGGACTGGATGAATCCGTTTCTAGTATGGCGTGCTTTACTAGGACGGAATGCGAAGAATTACAATGGAACTTTGACCTGCGATCGCTCATGACCACTTCCGTGTCTCCAGCAGAAATTCAAGACGCCGTTGAACAGCGGCGAAACTTTGCCATCATCTCTCACCCGGACGCCGGTAAAACGACGCTGACTGAGAAGCTGCTGCTGTACGGAGGCGCGATTCACGAAGCGGGGGCAGTCAAGGCGCGGCGGGCACAGCGTCACGCGGTGTCTGACTGGATGGAGCTAGAGCAGCAGCGGGGCATCTCAATTACCTCAACGGTGCTGCAGTTTCTCTACCACGACTATTGGATTAACCTGCTGGATACGCCCGGTCACCAAGACTTCAGTGAGGATACCTATCGCACGCTGGCTGCGGCTGATAATGCCGTGATGCTCGAAGATGCTGCTAAGGGCCTAGAGCCGCAGACGCGCAAGCTGTTCGAGGTCTGCAAGATGCGCGGGCTGCCGATTTTCACCTTCTTCAATAAGATGGATCGGCCGGCGCGCGAACCGCTTGACCTGCTTGATGAAATTGAGAAAGAGCTGGAGCTGCTGACCTACGCGGTCAACTGGCCGGTCGGCATGGGTGAACGGTTTAAAGGCGTCTTTGATCGCCGCAAGCGGCAGTTTCACCTGTTTGAGCGCAGCGCCCACGGCAGCCGCGAGGCGCGCGATACGATCATTGATCTGGGCGATCCGCGCATTGAAGAGCTCATCGATGAAGATCTCTATTTTCAGTTCAAAGATGAGCTAGAGGTGCTCGATGAGCTAGGACCTGAGCTTGATTTAGAAATGGTTCACGCCGGTGAGATGACGCCTGTGTTCTTTGGCAGCGCCATGACCAACTTTGGCGTTGAGCTGTTTCTAGAATCTTTCCTAGACTATGCGCTCAAGCCCGGCCCGCGTGAGAGCACCATCGGTGAAGTGCCACCGACGCGCGAAGATTTTTCCGGCTTTGTGTTTAAGCTGCAGGCCAATATGGACCCGCGCCATCGCGATCGCATTGCCTTTATCCGAGTGTGCTCCGGCAAATTTGAGAAGGACATGGTGGTCAACCACGCTCGCTCTGGCAAAAACGTGCGACTGTCTCACCCACAGAAGCTATTTGGGCAGGGGCGGCAGTCTTTAGATGAGGCCTACCCCGGCGATGTAATTGGCTTGAACAATCCGGGCGTCTTTGCCATTGGTGACACCATCTATCAGGGCAAAAAGCTGGAATATGAGGGCATTCCCTTCTTCTCACCTGAGCTATTTGCCTATCTCAAAAATCCCAACCCCTCAAAGTTTAAGCAGTTTCGCAAGGGCG
>JAAHIA010000502.1 GCA_010671975.1 Leptolyngbya sp. SIO4C1
ATTGGCAGAACCTTCACCGATTTGTCTGAAGATGTCGATGTCTACGCTTTTGATCTAGAGGCGGGTCAAACCATCAGCCTTGACATCGATACGGAAGCGGTTTTGCCAACCACAGAAAATGTTGGTCCCGATCTGGCTGGGCCACCGGTGCCGCCAGAGCTAGAAACCGTCTTGCAAAAGCCTGACACAGAGCTACGGCTATTTGACATTGATGGTAATGAGCTGGCCGCTAATGCTGATGGAGCGGCTCCAGGAGAAGATTTCTCCCGCGATCCTTATCTGGAATTTACCGCCGCCGCAGCCGGCACTTACTACGTCGGTGTCAGCCAACTGGGCAACCGCAACTATGACCCTAACGTTGCCCGCAGCGGCAGCGGCTGGGTCTTTCCAGAAGCGGGCGTTTTCTACGGTCCCTACGAACTCACCGCCACCCTCACCGCAGACAACACCCCCGGCACCGACATCACCGGCACCGACGCTGCCGACACCCTCATCGGCGACGCCAGCGACAACACTATCGATGCTCTCGCAGGCGACGACACCGTTGCAGGCGACCTCGGCAACGACATCATTACCGGCGGCGGCGACGACGACATCCTGCGCGGCGACCTCAACAGCCGCGCCACTCAAGGCGGCGAACCGGGCGGCAACGACATCATCTTTGGCGGCGAGGGCAACGATCGCATCGGCGGCAAGGCCGGTGACGATATCCTCAGCGGCGACGCGGGTGATGACTTCATCTGGGGCGACGACGGCAACGACATCCTCATGGGCGTCACCGGCGACGATATCCTCGTCGGCGATAACTTCTCCGGTGGCAGCGGCAGCGACCTGTTTGTCTTTGGCAACGGCGACGGCACCGACACCATCCTCGACTTTGAGGTCGGTATCGATCTGATTGGCCTAGTGGAAGGGGAACTCACCTTTACTGATTTGACCATCACCCAAGACGGCAGCAACGCTTTGCTGGGTGTTGCTAGCAGCGGTGAAACCCTAGCGGTTCTCAATGGGGTGCAGGCCAGCAGCCTAACCGAGAACAGCTTTGAGATTGTCGCTGATGTGTCGAATCCGGAGGAGGCACTGGCGCTGATTTAGATAAACCAAGACTCACCCTGCTTTGATGCGATACTCCGCAGGAGTAGCCTTGCCATTGTAGGGTGGGTCAGCAAATCTTAAAAGTCATTAGAAGCCAATGCAAAACTACAGCAGCTTACCGGCCAGCTCCTCATATACCGGAAACTTACGATCCAAAGACATCAAGAACGCATCGCAGGCGATCGCCGTAGCAATAATTAACCTGTCTTGTGGATCGCGATGATGTTCAGGCAAATCGACGGAAATACCAGCAATTTTTGGAGTAATCGGAATCAGGATGACACCAGAACCCTTTAATGCCCTCTTAAACCAGTCAGCTCTACTCAGTGGTAATTCGATCCGCCCATGTCCCTCTAGCCAAGCCACCTCCAGACAGCTAATTGCAGAGACAGCCACCGAATCGCTCGATTCAATCTGCTCCTTGCGAGCCAGTCCAAGTTTGTCATTATCTTGGTTTGTCCACCACAGCCAGATATGTGTATCAAGAACAATCATTCACACAAATCCCAATCTGCTTCTGGAATGCTGTCGAAGATTTCGCCAGTTATCTTCATCTTTCCGGCGATGTCAGGATGCGGCTGACGTTTCCCATTGCTATCTGACTGTCCAATTGTCAGACTTGTCTCGTAGAAGAGGCTCTCCTGCTCGCGAGTTGCTTGCCGCAGAGCAGCGAATTCTGCGTCTGCCTGCTCCAGATACGCATCAATCTCGGAGCGGTGGCCTAGGTAGTAGGCGATCGCACCATAAACCTGCTCTAGCGTCAGCGAGGGAAAACACTCGGTGGCAATCGTTTCGGGGGATAGCCCTTGCAAAAATGTCACGACGATTGAGTCGAGCGAAACTCGCGTGCCGATTAGCCAGTAAGCATGGTCACGCTGTTCCACATATGAGTTATTCATACCCGGCTATCCCTCGAAACGGTTTGTCTATTGTAGGCGATCGCTTTCCAGGATTGCCCGCTTCTATGGTTCACCGCTCCTTTATCAGCAGATTATTCAGAGCGTAGGTGCGATCGCGCCACAGCCCCCGGGTGCACTGCCTTGCTTTGCTGAATTTCCTTGCCAAACGTTTTCTACTCGACTCATTAAACAACAAAGGAGCCCCTACTATGCCCCAGGTTTCTCTCTCTGCCACAACTAGCTTTAACGGCGACCTCAATGCGCTGGTCGAAGACCAGAGTACGGCCCTGACCGTGCGCTTTGACCTGGATGAGCCTGCCCCGGCCGGTGGTCTCAAGCTGTTTGTGGATAGCGAGATCGAGCAGCTTGTCAGTCGGTTGGATTTGCCGGGCTTTATCTTCAACCCCACCACCGAAAACATCAACCCCAACCTGCTCGGCACCAGCTTCGACAATTCGGGCTTTTTCTTGACCATCGATGAAGGCGCGACCTTTGGCAGCTTCACGATTAACGTGTTCAACAACGTTGAGCCCTCGCCGACCCTGCCAGAAACGTTTGATGGCCGCGTCGATGCGGTGTTTATGCTGAAGACTCAGGACGAGGTGCCAGATGAAGACCTGGCCGATGTGGGGACGCTGAGCGACTACACGATCGACCCGACTGCGGGGAGTACAACGGTAGTGTTTGCCGATACGGCTGACCAACTCACGGACACGCCGGAGCCGCCAACGGGACCGCCCACATCAGAGCTACCGCTGGTGAGCTTGCATACCGGGCCAGACTTTTTGGTTGAAGCAGAGGGCACGGTGTCGGCCCATGTGTTTAACGTCACCAATGCCACGATTCCCGAAGGGGGGCTGGTGGTATCGGTGAGTGCGCCAGGGCTGGGTGAGTTTGACCTGGATGCCATCAACGTATCGGAGGGCGGCGAGATTGTTGCGGTGCGTGAGGATGGCTTTGATATCCGGCTGACAGATTTTACCGTGCTGGTGGATCTGCCCATTGCATCTGATGGGGAAGCTGAGGGACCGGAGACGGCGAGCTTTACCCTAGAAGCGGGTGAGGGCTATGAGGTCAATTCCGACTTTAGCAGTGGCGAGTTTACGCTGGTTGATACGGCTAATGAGATTCCTGCTGACGCACTCAACAAGCGTAACGACACGATTTCCCTGGCGACTGAAATCGGACTCAGCCCCGATAATCCAGAGGTCACGATTGTTGAAACTCTCGAATTTGATATCGGCAATCGTTATCAAAACGAGGATGGTAGTTTCACTTATGTTGATGCTAGTGAAGATGTCGAT
>JAAHIA010000503.1 GCA_010671975.1 Leptolyngbya sp. SIO4C1
AGCTGACCGATGAGTTTTTTATTTGCGATCGCGCTCTCATTACTGAAACTAAACCAGCGACCATCGGGCAACTGGGTAGCATTCATCACCACACAGTGGCTGTGTAACTGAGGCTCCACTTCCCGACTGGTGCCGTGGGTAAAGACTGCCGTAACCAAATTCTGAGTCGTTACTCGCTGTCGTCCCGTTTCGGTTGAAATCCGGGTTTGGGCATAGCGCTCTTCTAGCACTGACAGGGCTTTTGCCACTGCCTGATGATGGGCTTTGAGCACTCGCTCATCCTGCTGCACCAGGGCGGCGATACTGACACTCTTCGGGGCACTGAAGGTAAAGTCCGTCGCCGCTCGGCGCTTGTCTGGGTCTACTTTGCGGCTAAACATCGCCTGCCCATCCGGTGTCTGTCCCCGTAGCAGTTGCCGGAACGTCTCTGTATCGACATCACCGGAGAGCCCCAAGTTCTCAGCCCCTTTCCCTAGCCAGCGCGACGGCGACACACCCTCTTCCTGGCTGTAATAGTCTTCTTTTGAGTAGTAGTGGGCGGCCTGATGGGCCGATAGATTACTGGTGGATAACACGGATGCTCCGGGTCTAAAACGACACGTTGATGCAGCGAACCGTGGTAGATGCGATAAAAATCGTTAAACTGATTGACCGGTGGGGTTTAGGGAGCTTTTTGCCAAAAAATTGGCGTCCTGTGTGGCCTTTCCGTGAAGCCCCTGATCGGGGCGTAGCGAGTAAGACAAAACCTGAATATTAAATCCTAAAATAACTGAATGGCACTTTATTTGATCCATTTTGTTTACTATTATTTTTATTTATAACTAAATTAAACCACTTTCTGAAACCCTCACTATTATGGCGATGTAGCATTTGGAATTCACATCATGGCTTTAACCACTGTTTCGGTACCGACGGTTTATCTGGCCGGGGATATCGGTTCCTCGAGCTCCAAGTTTTTTTATCGGGTTCACCCCAATCAAACGGTTCCGCTTTGGATGGAGCCTGAGGTGGTGGATAATTTAGCGATGAGTGCTTTACCAAAGCTGATGGGGGGTGGTCGCCCGCAGGATAATGCCTGGTTGGTTGTGGGTGAGCAGGGCATTCTGGTTGGTGATGCGGCCAGAGCTTTACTGGAGCAAAATAGTCTGGTGGCAAATAAGGCGGATCATGCGGCTTATAAAATTGCTGCCGCGTTGGGAGTGATTGCTGAACTGGAAGGGTTGCCCAGTGACTATGAGGCGATGGTTTGGCTGGCCTTGCCCCTGGCAGAAATGAAAACTCGGGAGGAGATCACCCAGCAGTTGGAGATGATTTGTGAGCAGGGGTTTAATTGTCGTGGGAAAGCCCAGCGGGTGAAATTGACACTGCGATGTCTGCCGGAAGGGTTTGGGCTCTATCTCAATCGCAAGCAGCAGCTCAAGCAGGTGGGGAAATCGATTGAAGCGCGTCGCACCCTGGTGGTAATGATGGGGCATCGCAATCTGTCGATTCTCAACTTTGAAGGAGGCTCATTGCGGATGGGCGGCTCCAACTCCAACGGTCCTGGCTTCTGGCCGATCTTTGAGAAGTCGGCTCGGTCGCTGGGGGTGACGATCAGTGACTATCGAGCCTTGACGAATGCAGTGATGACGGGGCAGTCCCAGCAGATTTCACCCGCCCGAGGCAAACTGTTTGACTTTGGGGAGAGGGTTGAGGCGGTGCGGCAGTCGTACTGGAAAGCGGCGAGCGTCTATCTGCGAGACTACTTGCTCCCCTGGCTGGAGAATCAGGCGGCAGATGTGCTGGTCAGTGGTGGGGCAACCGTCGTATTTCAGGATCAGTTGAGTGCTTATTTTGAGGAGCTGGGGGTCAGGAATGTGATCTTTGCCGATGGTGAAATGGATCGGTTAGTTACGGTAGTGAGTCAGCTGCCAGAGGTAGCGATGAATCCATCTTTGCCGTTGCGGATGACCGATTGCTACGGCCTCTTTCAGGGACTGATGGGTAAGGTGAACAAGGTGACGGTGTAAGGAGGGTCAAATGCCTCGAAGACGCAAGGACAGCAGTGAGGAGCAGCAGCGGATTCAGTTTGCTTTCAATGCCCACCGGCACAAACCTATTGGTAAGGTGTTTGAGTATCTGTTGCTAAATGAGCAGATTCCGAATCGCATCGGGAAGCAGAAGGGGCTGGATGCGATCGCAGCTTTTTGGCTCCCCTATGCTTATCAGACTGAGCTAGGTGAAGATAACCTCAAGGCCATGGCTCAGGAGTCGGTGACGGCTTTGACCAAGCAGATTAACCAAATCTGCCAGACCTTTGGCATTGAGAATCCCCAAATGACTCAGGCAGGCCCAGTGTTGAAGCAGGTGATTCAGGAGACGGTGGCGGAGGTGATGCAGCATCTGGTGGTGACGGGGGCATCTGCGGGTCAGGTTCAGGGGGCATCTTCTCGAGTTGGGCAAGCGACTGCTGAGCTTGCGTCTTCGAGGGCTGAACCGGAAGCGGGTATAGATTTTGATGATGAGATGATGTTTGGTGAGATGGATGACGCTTTGTAGGTGAGGAGGGACATGACGTTACAGCCCAAGGAACCGGAAAAGGAAGCGGGACAAAAGGCGCGGCAGGCTTATCTGGCTTTAGCGCAGCAGGTGATTGGTGACTCTTCGTTGGACTACACGACGCTTTATCAGCGGTTTGCTCAGAATGATTGGGCAGCGATTAAGCTGGACGATGCTGTGGCAGCAGCGGCATTGAGGCAGGGGCTTTCCCCTAAGGAAACAGCGACGGTACTGCATCAGGGGCCTTACATGCAGTATCAGGTGCATCAGCAGCAGGCTCCGATTCCGGCGATGCGGCAGTATATCAAGGCGACGGTCATGCAAGCTGTTCAACGAAGAGTCAAGACTTGGACAGCCCAGACGAAGTTTCAAGAACAATCGACACAACGTAAGACGGGATTTGAGATGGAGTAGGCGTTTTAATTGTTGGGATCAAGGTAGCCTCTGCAATCTCAATACAGTAAGGGGGCATTCTATGAAGCGTTTTATTAATTCATGAGGTTATTCGCAAAATATCAGGTGCATAACTGCGCATTGTGAGATTAGAACATACTCCTACACTACCTTGCCTGATTTGCTGAATTCGCGTTTGATGGCACTTAGCAAGTCATCTTGTTTCAGAATCATTTCATTTCGCTGAAGAGCTTGCAGACAGCAGTGCTGAACGATATTAACAATATCTGCTCCGGTTAATTCGTATGTGTCCGCGAGGTTAACAAGACTGACTGATTTACCCAGTCAGATTCAGCTGGATAAAA
>JAAHIA010000504.1 GCA_010671975.1 Leptolyngbya sp. SIO4C1
GCTTGATCTTGGTTTAAGCCGCGCATCTCTTTAAATGCGGCAGCGCTACCGCCCCGTTGAATAAACTCATGCAGCTCATCCATTAGCTGCAGCTCTGCTCCAGTAATAAAGGAATTTCTGCCGACTCGCTGGGGTTTGATATTGAGCTCTTCTAATCGTTTATAGACAGCGCTACGTACTAAGCCACCATAGCGAGCCTGAAGCTGGTTGACTGGAAACCGATCAATTTCACCGCTACTCATCACCGCTGTCCTTTAAACATCCTCCAGACAGTCCTCAGGATGTTTGCCTCTGTTGTCTAAGTATGACTGATTTTGTGTCCTATAGACATTCCTCAGGATAGTTTAGTGCTAATTCTTTGCGATCGCGCCTTCATTTCCCAACTTAGATCCCAACAAATCAGACATGCATCAGATATAAAAAAAGCCCCTTGGCTGACGGACCTCAGGGCTAAATGGAATATTAAAAACTAAACCAGCGCGGTAAGGATACAACAGCGTATGCCAACTGGTCGTAAACCGTTGTAAACAATAGAGCGATAAAAGTCCTACGCTTTTCTGGAGTAATACTCAACGACCAGCAGTTCATTGACGTTGAGCGCTACCCACTCCCGATCAATTACGCCATTCACCTTGCCTTCGAGCTTAGATTTATCAAACTCAAGATGGCTGGGTACGTTAGCCAATCCAGGAAACTCTAGGTTTGCCTCAACGAGCTTGCGAGATGCCTCTTTGTTGCGCACACTAATCACATCGCCAGGGCGGCACTGGTAGCTTGCAACGTCGACCACTCGACCATTAACGGTAATGTGGCCGTGATTCACCAGCTGGCGAGCAGCCGGAATAGTTGGCCCCATGCCTAGTCGAAAAACGGTGTTGTCAAGCCGCATCTCTAGCAGCTGCAGGATCACCTGTCCGGTTGATCCACCAGCGCGACGGGCCTTCTTCACGTAGCGCACTAGCTGACGTTCAGAAACCCCATAGTTAAAGCGAAGCTTCTGCTTCTCTTCCAAACGAATTGCATATTCAGATTTTTTCTTGCGAGCCTGGCCATGCTGACCCGGCGGATACGCCTTGCGAGCAACCTTGCGGGTCAGGCCCGGCAGGTCGCCCAGTCGACGTGTCACTCTGAGGCGAGGACCTCGATATCGCGCCATAGCGTTTAGTCTCCAAATTGGATTAATTCCAGTCCAATATTATAAGGCAGAAAGACCCGTCATAACAGCCTTAAACGCCCCCAATTGCCACTGCCAAGGCGCTGTTTAGTGGTGGCCATTGCCATGATGGTGGCTATGGTGGTGGCCGTTGCCATGGTGGTGGCCGTTGCCATGATGATGACCGTTGCCATGATGATGGCCGCTGTCATGATGATGTGCTGACTCCAGCTGGGCGGCGTGCTGGTTGACCGCAACGCCTTCCGCCTCTAGCAGGTCAGCAATGAGCGAATTGGCCCAGCCGGCGGCCATCTGCAAAAACTCAGGATGATTGTTGACGCAGGGCATCTGAACGTAGGTCACATCGGGCCGCTTATGGTGCAGGTGATGAATAATGTGATCGACATCCAGCAGCGTCTCGTGGTTTTCCGTGGCAAACCCAATTGGCATAAACACTAGCGCGGTTGCGCCCAGGTCAATCAGGTTTTTGGCCGCTAGCGTAACGTTGGGCTGCGTCCATTCAATCAGCGGCGTATCGTGATTTAGCCAGCCGATTGAGATCAGCGGATACTTATAGATTAGACGCTCGCGTACGGCGTCATAGAGCTTCTGGCTTTCATCAATGCCAGAGGTAAAGCCCTTGGCCTTATGCGGACAGCCGTGGTTCATCAGAACGATGCCGGTTTGGGAGGGCAGATGGGCCACAGCCAAATCATTGCGGATTTTTTCTTCTACTAGAGTTGCCAGCAAATCGATATAGTCGGCGCGATCGTAGAAAGACGGAATGTAGCGCGTGCTTTGCAACCAGTGGTCGCTGCCGCTATCAGCCGTTTTGCTCAAGGCGTCATTTACCTGCTCTACGGCGATACCGCTGGTAAAAATAGAGTCAACGACCAGCAGCGGATAGATCAGCAGCTTGCTGAAGCCCTGCGATTTGATTTCAGCAATTACCTGCTCTGGCAAAAATGGCGCACAGAAGTTAAACGCTTTGAATACCTGGACGCGATCGCCCCACTTGGCCTGCAGCTGCTGCTCAATGCCGGCGCGCTGCTGTTCAAAAATCGCGTTGTGTGGCGAGATAAAATTGTCGTGCTGATGGCTCCACTCGTGTAGATCAAACACAGCCAGCAGCTTGGCCAGCGGCGGATAAATCCAGGTGGGCACCGGTGCAAATTTTGCAGTGAGCAGATTAAGGGCTTGCTCGTTATAGTTTGCAAAGTCTTCGTAGCTCTCGACTTCGCCGTAGCCCATCAGCAGTACGGCAACGCGCTCGCTTGATTGAAAGGAATCGGATTTAGATGCATGCTCGCGAGAAATCGCAACCATAAATATATGCCTCATGTTCTGATGTCTTTTACGCTAACGCGGCTTTTCAGCTGCTTTTTCAGTCCACCAGAAGATTTTAGGTGTGGTTTACAAAACTATACATTAGGCGCTGATTAAGCGGGTGGAGGAGATGGAGGAGATGGGGAGGCCGGGCTAGCTCCACAGCCGCCGCCGCTCTGGCCCATTGAGTCGCTCATGCGTATCGCGCAGCAGCGTCGGAATATCGAGCTGTTCGGGGCAGCGAGGCAGGCAGTCGCCGCAGTCGGTACAGCGGCTGCCCTTACGACCAGGAAACCAGTGACCGGCCTGCTCAAGCATGCGATAGCGATACTGACCGTAGCTGGTCATGTCGTAGGCGACGGCTAGATTTCTTAGCCTGAGGATGTCTGGGATGGCGATTGCTTCTGGGCAGGGCAGACACTGGTAGCACTGGCGGCAATAATCGGTGCCGAGGGCCTGAGCGGCCTGCGGTTCGAGGTGGGCGATCGCACTGGCACCATCAAAGTCTGGGCTAGCGGCTACCTGCAGCGGCGCGTCTAACTCTGCTGGGGCAGCGGGTCCTAAGCTCAGGGTTGTCACGCGGGGATCGCTGAGCAGCCAGTGATAGGTAGCAGCTAGCGGCGATAGCGGCGCGCACAGATCTTTGAGCGTTTGAGAAGGCTGATAGAGCAGCCCGCCCTTATCGCCAGGAGAAATGATAAAAACGCCCATGTCTTTTTGATGGGCTAGCTCAACTGCCGGCAGATTGCGCTGAAAGAAGTAGTAGTAGTGCAGGTTGATAAAGGCGAAGGCATCCGTGGCGATCG
>JAAHIA010000505.1 GCA_010671975.1 Leptolyngbya sp. SIO4C1
TACGAGTGGGACGATTAAGAGTGACTGGGATTCAGACGTGTGCTTCTTCCGATCAGAATAGGCAGGCAATAGTAGTGGGGGCGCAGCCCACCTTGAAAGAGGACGTTGCGGTTAAACAAAAGATGCTGCGGTGTGATCGTAGCTGCGATGCCGTCGGTCGCCATGACAAACTCGACCGCGTCGGCAGTGGTCACATGCTCAAGCACGATGCGCAGCTGCGGAAATCGCTGTCTGAGAGGGATTAGGTATTTCTCAATAAATACTTTCTCGCGATCGAACATATCGATGCCGGCATCTGTGGCCTCGCCATGCAGCAGCAGCGGCAGATCGACCTGCTGCATGGCCTCAAAGACGCGATCGCACTTGCGAATGTCTGTGACGCCAGAATCTGAGTTAGTCGTGGCTCCGGCTGGGTAGTATTTCACAGCTTTGATAAAGCCAGCCGATTTGGCCGCCAGAATTGCTTCGGGGCTGGTGTTATCGGTGAGATAGAGCGTCATCAGCGGCTCAAACCGCTGATTAGCTGGCATCGCAGCCAAGATGCGATCGCGGTAAGCTGCAGCATCAGCCACTGAACGCACCGGAGGCTTCAAATTCGGCATGACGATAGCCCGAGCAAATTGACGCACCGTGTAGGGCAAAGCTGCTTTTAGAACTGCGCCGTCGCGCAGATGAAGATGCCAATCATCAGGTCGAGTAATGGTAAGTGTCTGCATTTTCCAACTGACAAAGTTTGATACTGCGGAAATCTGTTGGCTAAGCGCTATCCCCACACCTATCTTCACTAGACCTTCCCGGTTTAAAGCGATCCTCAGAACAGACAGAGATAGCCATTGCCTACGCTATGGGTATGGCTGCGAGCTATGGAGCGCTGTAGAGGCATAGGATAGCGTTTCTTTGCTGTCCTGAGCAAACTAGCGAGCAATACATTTTATCCACTTTAGGAGATAAGCATAATGAAACCAATGATTTGGGTGCCGAATGCGGAGCACGATAAAAAAGTTAACCAGTATTTAGATAGCGTCAATCATGCGCCATACGAAGGCATTGCGGCTGTTCTGGCAGTGATACTGTGTTTGTTCACAGCCGTTGTTCTGATTGGCAACTTTTAAGACGGCCTGTTGTGGTCGAGAAAATTTACGATGAGAGCTTATTTTTCAGACATTCAGGATTACTGGGCCGAAGATTGCATCAATCAGCTGGCCGAGCACGGCATTATTCAGGGGTATGCAGATGGTCATTTTAAGCCTGACAAATTTCTGACGCGCGCTGAGTTTGCAGCGTTACTCAAAGCTGCCTTTCCGAATGCAAAGAGCGTGCGAAAACCTATCAAGTTTACAGATCTGTCTGAGGAACATTGGGCCTTTGCTGCCATTCAGTTTGCCTACCAAACCGGCTTTTTATTGGGCTATCCTCAGCAGCGCTTCAATCCCGATGTCTCTATAACTCGGGAACAGGCAATTGTCGCGCTGGCGAATGGATTGGGCTATGCGGCTCTAGCGGATGCTAGAGAGGGGTTGACCCAGTATTTTGAGGATGCGGCAGAGATACTCCCCTATGCTGAGACCGCGATCGCAGCGGCAACTCAAGCAGGACTCATCGTTAACTATCCAAATTTACGACAGCTTAGGCCCCAGCAGACGATTACCCGAGGCGAGCTGTCAGCCCTACTTTGTCGAGCACTGCGGTTCTATAGCGCTCCGCTGGCTAGCGTGGTGGGTGGAGCGCAACCCTTTCCCGATGCCGATAGCTTCATCGTGGCCGCGCCTCGGTACAACCAGCTGGGCGACTTTTCCGAGGGATTGGCCCAAGTCACTGTCGGGACCTATGAGCGCATCGGCGATCAGTTTGATATTCAAGATGCCCGGTACGGGTTTATCAATCGCGCTGGCCAGATGCAGGTGCCTCTTCAGCATGAAAAGATTTATCAAGATAGTGTGTCAGACGGCCTGGCTTTGTTCACAGTTCGTGATGAGACGAGCGACCAGAGGGGCGGCCAGAAGGGCTATATCGATACGTCAGGCAACGTTGCGATCGCGCCGCGCTTCACCCAGGCTGAATCTTTTGTCAACGGCCTGGCGATTGTATCTGAAGATGCCGTTAGCAATACCGATAAAAGATATGGCTATATCGATCGCCAGGGCGACGTCGCGATCGCGCCGCAGTTTAGAGCGGCACAACCCTTCCATGCAGGGCTAGCAGCTGTGGTGGGTCACCTTGATCGCCAGGAACGGTACATCGATAGCGCTGGAAACACCGTCTTTGAGACCCACGGCATGCAGCTTCGTCCGTTTTCAGAAGGGCTGGCCTCAGCCAAGCTGAATGACAAATCCGGCTATGTTGATCTGCAGGGCAACGTTGTTGTTGATTTTCAATACGAGCCTCAGTATGACGCTGCGCAAGACTTCTCAGAGGAGCGGGCTTGGGTTGCTCGTCAAACTCAGGCGCACGGATGGTTTTATCAATGTATCGACCGCAGCGGTCATTTTGTGTCATCCCTACGATTTAAGCAAGTAGAACCGTTCGCCAATGGCTGGGCTCGCGTCAATCAGGGCGATCGCTACAAGCCCGAAGCATGGGGATACCTCAGCCGTGGCGGTGAATTTTCAACTGAGTTCAACTATATTCGTCCCTTCTCAGCCGGGTTAGCGGCTGTTTGGCTAGGAGACCGGCAGGGCTATATCGACGAAAGCCGCACCCTGGTCATTTCTGCACAGTTTGAGGCCGGTGGCGGTTCTCGCTATCAGCGCTATCCTGAGCAAAAGCGCCTCGCCTATTCTGCAATCAATGACTTTTCAGAAGGGCTCGCGGCCGTCAGCATAGACGGGCAGTACGGCTACATCAATACCCTGGGCAACATTGTCATTGCGCCTCAATTTGACTATGTTTTACCCTTCTCAGAAGGATTGGCAGCTGTTCAGAAAGGCGACCAGGTCTACTACATCGATCCTGCTGGCAGCGTAGCCTTTCCCTACCCGTATGACGGCGCTTCTTTGTGGGGCTACACTGGCCAGCTGTTTGACTGTTCTTTTCTCAACGGTCTGGCGATTGTGGTCCAAAGCCTCTCGTCCGGCAGCAGCCACTATTACTATGGACTGATGGACAAAGCCGGGCAGGTCGTTGTGCCGCCGCAGTTTACTCAAATCCGCAGATTGGATGGGGGTTTGATACAGGTAACTATCGGTAGTGAAGTGAGGTACGGTCCTAGGCCCGATAGTCCTGCCAGGTTTGTCCATCAGTCCATAGTAATAGTGGCTGCTGCCGGACGAGAA
>JAAHIA010000506.1 GCA_010671975.1 Leptolyngbya sp. SIO4C1
TCATGAAAATGGGTCTTGACATAGGGCCACATGTGCCCTAATCGACCCGAGCTAAACTTAACGCCTGGCGTCAGCCCTAGCTCTGGGTGGCCCGGCAGCTTAGCATGCGCTTCGCGGTAGTGGGTTAGCTGCTCAGCCGGCAGATCGCCTGCTAACGCCGCCATCAGGTACTGCGTACCGACGCGGTGCCCGGCCTCGTCAAAGAAGATCGGCACGTACTTATCTTCAGCGCCTCTAAACAGCGCATCTAAGATCATCACTTCCGGAACGGTGTCATAGGGACCCCCCGTATGGCCGCCCACGCCTCGGGCTGCGCCCGTTGCGGTAAAGAATACTAGCGCATCGCGGCAGAGCTGAATATTGGCTTTGAGGGCTGAGCGCTGCTCGTCAGTTAGGGTTGGCTGAGAAGCGTCCAAGCTAATTCGCTGGTACGCATTTAGGTCGATGGGAAACGATGTCATAGCAAATTTTCCGTGTTCTCTCCTATTCACTATCGGAGATGATGACGGAAAGATCTACCAAGGCAACGTTAAAACTATCGCTTTGCCACTGCTAACGCCAGGAAAATAGAGCCACAGCAAGCGTTTTAAATTCTTTCGTAGAGCGGATTTCTATTGGGTGGGCTAGGAGTGATTGCGCTGAACCATCGCCGCATACTGCCGAGGCACTAGATATAGAAATAAAAACCACCACAGCAGCACCCCCAGAGCGATCGGTAGGCTCAGCCAAAGACGATGCAGCACCACCCAAGAGAGCGTCGGCACAGCAATGCCGGTTAAAAGAATAGACCAGGGCTGACACCACCAGGGTTTCAGCTGCCACAGCGACGCTGGCGGTGAGGAGGGAGTTAAAGGCTCAGTCATGTCTTAGTCATGTCTTAGTCATGTCAGTGGCTTCAGGCCAAACTAGCAGCTCATCTTAATACAATATCGCCTAGCGGCGATTTGGCTTTTGCCGGCGCGGCAGCTGCAGCCACATAGCGATGCCGGTCACCACCAGCGTTAGCAGCCCCAGCCCATTGAGCAGCGGATAGATCGCCTCTAAGTTAAGCTGACCAAAATGCCCTCGGTGAATGTCAAGCAGCCACAGATATTCGCTCATCTGGCCGCTATTGGCCGCTAGCTGAAACAAAATGCCCGTCGTTAACGTGATGAGCAGCGGCAGCGCCATCACCGGCGCGAGCACTCGATGCGTCTGCCGCAACGCCTGTCGAATTCGCGCCTTGTTTTTTGCCATAGCCGTCCTCGCTGCTGCCAGCTACCTCATCCTAGTCTTTGACTAATGATTCTGAAAGGGCACGGGCGCGTCAGCTTCACTAAATGCAAACACGGTATAGGGCTCTTGGTAATTGCCAGACTCCATCCCCGGCGAGCCAATCGGCATTCCAGGGACGGCTAGGCCGCTCACCTCTGGCCGCTCAGCCAAAAGCCGCTGCACGTCAGCCGCTGGAATATGGCCTTCAATTACATAGCCATCTACCACAGCCGTATGGCAAGAGGCTAGCTCAGCCGGCACGTCGTACTGCTGCTTGATCGCCTCCATATCTTCAGTAATTTCGTCTTTAACCGTGAAGCCAGCGGCTGCCATATGCTCTGCCCACTGACCGCAGCAACCGCAGGTAGGGCTGCGAAAGACGGTAATCTCAGACGCCACTGCCTGACTACCGGTACCCATCACACTCGCACAGCTCGCTAGCACCAAACTGCTAGCGAGTAATCCAGACAGCAGCCATCGCCGGTTGAGCAATGGTTTGAGCAATGATTTCATGTTGAGTCCCTTTATTGCTTGAGCATAATTTTAAATGCTCCAGCTAGCTAGAGGGTCAATGCCAGCTGCGATCGCTACATAGAATCGCCTATAGAATAAACGCGACACGCTTTCGCTAAGCAATCTAACAGCGCTGAGCGGGGCGGCTGTGGTCTAATGCCGGTAGCGCTGACGCAGCATGAGGGTGATTGAGAGGCGAGTCTGAAGGATCTGATCGTGACGGAGGCGGGTATTAATTGCTTGCACAAAAATCTGAATACTCTCTTTCCTCAGTCTTCAAGCTTTAGTTACTGGCCAACCAGCTGATTCATCCACATCGTGCAGGGGATCAAGCAGCAGCAAATCCTGCATATCCTGATATTTTTGCAATGCTGGAGGTGTGAAAGCTGCCTTTGAATCGACATTTCCATTTCTCATGGTTTGAACGAGCTGAGAAATCGAAGGTGGCCTCTGTTCAACAGTCTCAGTCAATTCAATAATTAAATCTTCAGCCACAAGATGACTGATGAGATTGTGAACAGACTCTGTGGTCTGAGCAGGCGAAGCCTCATAAACTTCTGAAAGAGCAGTGACAACATCTTCGACAGCGGCTCCCGCGATGATTGCAGTCCAAATCTCTGCTCCACTGCCTTCAAGGTTGAAATAATTTCCATTATCCAGATGGATGATAACAACCTCATCGTCAATACATTCTTGGGCGACATGCTGACTATTAAGTTGATAACGAGCCATATCAGCTTTAGTGGGTTAATATTTTTTAGAATACTACCATAATCGCAGCGATTGTGATAAATCTGTGGCCTAACCCAGTTCAAGAACTTCTTCTCAAAGCTATTTTGTTAAATGGGGAATCAGGATATTCTGCTTGGGAGCAGTGGGATGCAAGTGTTGACTTTAATCGCCTTGATTACCACACCTGTTGTTTAATGCCCTGCTTGTATTTTGCACTGCGCGATCGCAGCATCAAAAGCCCAACGCTTCCTTCGATAAAAGGAATTTATCGCAAGTATTGGTGTAAGAATCAGTTGCAGTTTCGGCAGCTAAGAATAGTGCAACAGAAATTTCAAGAGGCTGGGCTGCCCTTGATCGTGATACGAGGGGTTGCCCTGGCACTGCGTTCTTATCGCGACTCCGGTTTGCGCCCTGTAGAACAACTGGACTTATTGATCCAGGCCGAACACATCGAGCCCGTGCAGAAACTGTTGCAAGACCAGGCTTGGAAATCAGTTGCCAACCCCTACAATCCAAATTCCCAGTACTTTGTTAATTCTCAAGGCAACATCAAGTTAGAGCTCCATTTAGATGCCTGGCCTCTTAGCCTTGACGCTCAGGCTGAGACCCTGAAACAGCTTCATCAACAGAACAGTAATTTGTGGCAGGCTGCACAGTCCTTTTCTCAACCCGATGGTGCTGTGTTTCAGATGCTCTGTCCAGCAGACCAGCTACTTCAGGTTTTGATTCAGGGCACTTATGACGTTTCCCACAGATCTCCCTATCGCTGGAT
>JAAHIA010000507.1 GCA_010671975.1 Leptolyngbya sp. SIO4C1
CAATTTCTGTTGCTATAGATTTATCGACTTTTCGTGTCAGCGATCGCCCAGAGCAGAGAACTTTAGCAGATCTTATTTCCACTGTTTCTGAACTTAGCACAGCGATCTCTAGAGTAGAGAAGAAGATGGATAAAAACTTTAACCCTTTTATAAGCAGCGATGCACTCAGAAGATATACGTCAGCAACAGATCAGGCAATAGATTTGTCTATCATAATTAAAGTGATAGAATTAGTCATCAGAAATCTTCGATCTAAAAAGTCAAATGAAGACAAAGAAAAATATCTTGCTAATTTAGAAGAAGAAGTTAAAAGGCTCGAGAGATCATCAAAATTTTCTTCAGAAGAAATAGGGTTTGTGTACCATGACCTTCTTAGAAGACGGGATAAATTAAGCAGTGAATAGAGAATACCATTGCAAATTAAGTGGTAAACATGAAAGTAGCTTATTTATTCTATTCTGCTCTCTAAAAGTAAATTTTAAATATTGATGAAAAAATAATTAATGTCGCACTATAGACGCCAATTCTTTAGGTACTATGACTGAACTTCTTGAAAAGGCAATTGTGCAGCTGAAGACGCTTACAGAAGATAGGCAAGATGCGATAGCTGCTCTAATTATGAAGGAGTTAGAAGACGATCTCAAATGGAAGAGATCTTTTTCTAGCCCTGCCTCTCAAAAGTTGCTAGCTGACTTAGCTGCAGAAGCAATGGCAGAGTACAGGTTGGGAAAACGCAGGAGCTAAGTCCAGAGACGTTGTGAGCTTACACACCTACTATATGCGGATGAGTCCGGCACTACTCATGAGCCAAAGCAGGAGTATTTTGCGTTAGCCGGATTCTGTGTCTTTGAACGTAAAGGTCACTGGATTGCAATGGTCAATGCTCAGTATTCTCGGCCCTGATAATGCCGACAGCTCTCGCAAGGTCCGGTCGGATTGACCGCGCAGCGTAAATAGGGCGATCGCGCATTTAGCTGGCAGGTAATATCGCCAATCACAAGTCCCATGCCGTCTACGTAGTGCTCGTCCGGGTTGCGGTGTGCCCAGCGGCGCAGCTGCTGATTGGCGGCGGCTTCCATCGCTAGCTGAAAGCGCGCCTGCATGCGCCGGTGCGATCGCAGGCTTACCCAGGCCGACAGCACCGGCGGAATCAAGCCAATCACAATCACCAGTAAGGCGATCAGCATGCGCAAAGAGCCTGTAGAGACTGCTATGGCCTGATCTTAGCGCACTTACTCAGCGGCTTTAGGCTTATGCGTTGAAATGACGCTGAGCTCTTTGAGCTGCTGGTTATCGACCGGTGAGGGGGCCTGCGTCAGCAAGCAGCGGGCCTGCTGCGTCTTCGGAAAGGCGATCGCATCGCGAATTGACTGCTCTCCGGCGAGCAGCATCACCAGGCGATCGAGCCCATAGGCGATGCCGCCGTGTGGCGGCGTGCCATATTCAAAGGCTTCGAGCAAAAAGCCAAACTTGTCTTGAGCTTCGGCTTCGCTCAGGCCAATCGCTTCAAAGACCTGGCTTTGAATCTCAGGCTGATAGATCCGCAGGCTGCCGCCGCCGATTTCATAGCCGTTAAAGACCAGATCGTAGGCCACGGCGCGCGCCGTCTTGAGGTCGGCCACGTCGTCAGGGTGCGGTGCAGTAAAGGGATGGTGCAGCGCTTCTAAGCGCTGCTCATCGGCGTTCCACTCAAACATGGGAAAATCTGTTACCCAGAGCAGATTCAGCGCTGCCTGGTCGATCAGGTCTAGCTCCTGGGCAATGGTCTGCCGCAGCCGATCTAGCGTGGCGTTGACGGTCAAGGTGGGGCCAGCGCCAAACAGCAGCAGATGCCCAGGCTGGGCACCGGTGCGGCTCAGCAGTTCCTGCTTTTGTTCGGCCGAGAGATTGTCTTTGATTGCGCCGATGGTGTCGATTTCGCCGCTGTCGCGCACGCGCACATAGGCTAGGCCCTTGGCGCCGGCCTCAGCTGCCACCTTAAACAAATCGCCGCCCGGCTTAATTCGCACGTTCGAGATGGCATCATTGCCGCCCGGGATAGGCAGCACTTTGACCTGACCACCGTCCGCGATCGCGCCTGAGAATACTTTAAAGCCAGAGTCTTTCAAAATGTCAGAAACATCGACCAGCTCTAGCGCGTAGCGCGTGTCGGGTTTGTCGCTGCCGTAGCGATCCATCGCTTCGGCGTAGGTTAGTCGGGGAAAGGGGCGCGGCAGATCAATGTTTTTGACTGACTTAAAGATATGACAGACCAGTCGCTCGTTTAGGTCAATAATCTCATCTTGACCCATGAAGCTCATTTCCATATCCAGCTGGGTAAATTCCGGCTGGCGGTCGGCGCGCAGGTCTTCATCGCGGAAGCAGCGGGCAATCTGGTAGTAGCGGTCAAAGCCGGAGACCATCAACAGCTGCTTAAATAGCTGCGGCGACTGCGGCAGCGCATACCATTCGCCTGGGTTCACCCGCGACGGCAAAATGTAGTCACGAGCGCCTTCTGGCGTTGAGCGGGTGAGAATGGGGGTCTCAACTTCAATAAAGTCTTCTTGGTCTTCGAGAAAGCGGCGAATGGCTTTGATCACCGCATGGCGCAGCTGTAGGTTGCGGCTCATGCGCTCGCGCCGCAGGTCTAAATAGCGATACTTCAGCCGCAGGTCTTCGCGCACCGGCTCTTCTTCGGCAGTCGAGACCTGAAACGGCATCTGCTTGCGCACTGCGTTCAAAATCTCGATGCGGTCGGCGTAGATTTCGATTTCGCCGGTCGGCAGCTTCGGGTTCAGTGACGCTTCTGGTCGCTGGCTTACTCGCCCCTCAACCTTGACCACATATTCATTGCGCACCTGCTCAGCAGCTGGGTATGAGTCGGGTGTACGCTCCGGGTCGCTGACGATTTGTACGACGCCTTTGCGATCGCGCAGATCGAGAAACACTACTCCACCATGATCGCGGCGGCGATCGACCCAGCCATAGAGAGTCACGGTTTTATCAATATGCTCAGATCGCAGGTCGCCGCAGTACAAAGTTCGCATAGCTCAAGCGGGGAATAGAGTTTACAAAAGGGTGAACGGTAAAAATTTCAAAACTTTTTCATTATCTAGTATCGTTTACCCGCTTTAAATTCAAATTCCTGATAAACCGGTAAATCTAATCCGCTGTGTCGTCGACCGCGCCGTCAGCCAGAGCCAGCCTAGCGAAACCCAACCTTGACAGCACCTCCACTATTCCCAAAATTATTAATCAAGTAAACCTGTTAGGTTGCTAT
>JAAHIA010000508.1 GCA_010671975.1 Leptolyngbya sp. SIO4C1
TTCCTGTAGCCATAATAGATTCTAGTTTGCTTTCTATATTAAAGATTGCTGCTTTAACAGCTGCTTTTCCCAAGTAGATGCTGAATTCCTTCGAGCATTTAAAGCTGCAGTATGACCTTTGAACGGAACTCTCTATAACTTCGCAATTTACGCTTACATTAATTAATTCAAGGAAACTGCCGGATATCCGTACTGGGCGACTTGATTGACAAATCGGCAGGATCTTTTTATGCAAACGGTCTGATATAGCAGCCGCCAGTTTCGATAGGACAAGGCTGCGACGCCATTGAGTTATGCGCTAGCCATACTCGGTGTCTTAACCTAAATGGCGAAGGCTATCCGTCTGGGCGTTTGTGTTTCACATCAAGCCCTCCTCGCTGCCAGCTTATGATTCCTCAATTCATTTCAGATCCTCATCAGCCTCAGCCTCAGCCTGCCGACGAGGCTGACTCTCGCCGCGATGAAGCGCTGCTTGATGCCTATTCGCAAGCCGTCATCCGCGTGGTCGAAACCGTCAGCCCTGCCGTTGTCAATATCGAAGTGCGACGACTGCGCCTGCGCGCCGACATGCGCCGTCCGCTAGAGATGGCGGGCAACGGCTCCGGCTTTTTGTTTACGCCAGACGGCTACATTCTCACCAACAGCCACGTCGTTCACAATACCGACGATGTCGAAGTGACGCTAGCCGACGGGCAGCGGCTCAAAGCAGAGTTGATTGGCGATGACCCTGATACCGATTTGGCCATTATTCGTATTCCGGGCTCTAATTTTACCCATACTGAGCTGGGCGACTCTGACTCGCTGCGAGCTGGTCAGCTGGTGATTGCGATTGGCAATCCGCTTGGGTTTCAGTGCACCGTGACGGCTGGCGTGGTCAGCGCACTGGGTCGCTCATTTCGCTCAAAAACCGGACGGCTAATCGACAGCGTCATTCAGACCGACGCAGCGCTAAATCCCGGTAACTCAGGCGGGCCGCTGGTAAACTCGCACGGCCAGGTGATTGGCGTGAATACGGCAATCATTCAGGCAGCGCAGGGAATTTGCTTGGCAACGCCGATCAGTACGGCGAAGCGAGTGATTGGCCCGCTGATGCAGATGGGCCGCGTGCGGCGCGGGCGCATTGGCGTAGGGGGTCAGACGGTGCCGCTGCCGCAGCGCTTGGTGCGATCGCACGATCTTTCAACCGATAGCGGCGTTCTCGTTACCTGGCTACAGTCCGGCAGCCCGGCTCAGGTCGCTGGCATTCGAGATCGCGATGTGATTGTTGGCTTTGAAGCAGACCCGATTCGCAACGTTGACGATCTGCACCGGTTGCTGACTGAAGAAACGATTGGCGTGCGATCGCGTCTCACCGTTCTGCGTCGTGAGCAGCGGCTAGACATCACGGTTGTGCCGGCTGAGTCTATTGCAGAATCATAAGCATAGACGCGATCAGAACGAATGTATTAAGCTAGGGGGCAGGTCACGGCGCGCTAGGTAAGGCAATGCAGGCAGAGAAACCGCTAGGTTCCGTCATTCAAGGCTCGCTGAGTCAGGGGCTAGAGGTGCGTCTGCATCCCGATGTGCTAGTTGAAGAAATGCGGGTCGGCAAGTTTTTGGTTGTGCAGGGCGTGCGATCGCGTTTCTTCTGTATGCTCACCGACGTGGCGCTCGGGACTGCCAGCCAGCGCATTCTGGCAAACCCGCCTGAGCCTGGCAATACCTTTTTGCAAGAAGTGCTCGCCGGCAGCGGCACCTACGGCACCCTCGACCTCACGCCGATGCTAATGTTCACACCAGAAGCCGGCAAACAAAAGGCAGAAGCAGGAAATTCAAAGCTCCAAAACTCAAAATCCAACGGACTGGCCTCATATGAGGCAAACAGCAGCGCCCAGCTTCAGCTGCTGCCCGTCAAGACCATTCCAGGACACTTTAGCCAGGTCTACGATGCGTGCGATCGCGACTTTCGAGCGGTGTTTGGCTGGGAAGATGACCCGCACCGACGCAACTTTGCGATCGGGCAGCCGATTGATATGGACGTGCCGATCTGCATTGATTTAGATCGGTTTGTGGAGCGCAGCAACGGCATTTTTGGTAAGTCAGGAACCGGCAAATCGTTTCTGACGCGGCTGCTGCTGTCCGGCATTATTCGCAAGCGAGCGGCAGTGAATCTGATTTTTGATATGCACTCGGAATACGGCTGGGAGGCGGTGAGTGAGGGCAAGCAGTTTAGTACGGTGAAGGGACTGCGGCAGCTGTTTCCCGGGCAGGTGCAGATTTTTACGCTCGACCCGGAAGCCACTCAGCGACGCGGCGTGCGCGATGCGCAAGAGCTTTATATCAGCTTCGATCAGATTGATGTTGAAGATCTCTCGCTGATCAGTCGCGAGCTCAATCTCTCGGAGGCTAGCTTAGAGAACGCGATTATCTTGCGCAACGAGTTTGGCAAGGCTTGGATCAATCGGCTGCTGACGATGACTAACGAAGAGATTCAAGAATTTTGTGAGACCAAGATGGGCAGCAAGTCTTCGATTATGGCGCTGCAGCGCAAGCTCAACCGTTTGGCCGAGCTGAAGTATATTCGCAACACCTGCCCTTATAACTACGTGGGTCAAATTTTAGACAACATCGATGCTGGCAAGCACGTGGTGATTGAGTTTGGCTCGCAGTCCAACATGCTATCTTACATGCTGGCCACCAACGTAATTGCCCGGCGCATTCACGCCAGCTATGTGAGAAAAGCCGATCGGTTTTTGCAGACTAAAAACCCCAGCGATCGGCCGCAGCAGCTGGTAATTACGATCGAAGAAGCGCATCGCTTTCTCGATCCGGCCACGGCCAGGCAGACAATTTTTGGCACGATCGCGCGCGAGATGCGCAAATATTTTGTCACGCTGCTGGTGGTCGATCAGCGTCCGTCTGGCATCGACAACGAGGTAATGTCGCAGATTGGCACGCGCATTACGGCGCTGCTGAATGACGAAAAAGACATTGACGCGATTTTTACCGGTGTCTCAGGTGGGCAAAGCCTGCGCTCGGTGCTGGCAAAGCTCGATTCTAAACAGCAGGCGCTCTTGCTAGGGCATGCGGTGCCGATGCCGGTGGTGGTGCGAACGCGACCCTACGATGCAGATTTCTATGCTGAAATTGGCGAGACAGCCTGGGATGAGATGTCCGATGCGCAGGTGTTTAAGGCGGCGGAGAAAGCAAGAGCGGATCTAGGATTTTAGAGTTTAGGGAGCTGCGGCCCGCGTACAGGGACGGGAA
>JAAHIA010000509.1 GCA_010671975.1 Leptolyngbya sp. SIO4C1
CCGCCGCCTGCTTGTGCCTCAAAGAAAAAGCAGCGACAGTTGGACTGCCGCATTGAGTTCGATAGGATCACTCGTTTCTCAGGCTGAGTCCTACTTAGTTTTCTGCACCACTAAGCCTCCTTAAGTTGTCTTTAAGGTTGAACAAAAACTTTTCATCTAAGCTTAATAAATTGCGCTGTCCTTTGCGCTTTTGCTAGCTAGCTGGAGACAGCGCTGCTTTAGCAATTTTGGCGGCAACTGAGAGCACAACTCGGGTCTGCTTTAACAGCAGCGGATCGTACTGGATAGCTCGCATCAAACATTTGGCAGTAAGCCATCCCTGGACGGGGCCTGGCGGACCTTCTAGCGCTTTGAAGATGAGGTATTTGTAAAGTCGGGCTAAGCTGGTACGCCTCAGATGTTGCAAATCAGGGGCGTCCTTAAACGCTCGATTAAGGACTTTCAGGCATTCTTGCTCCTGCCGAATCACGTTGGCAGACATAGAGTTCGTTCTGCGATAGCGTACCTGTGGGCTGGGGACTGCGATAAATTCATACGCTTTAGCCAGCCGCAGCCACATGTCCCAATCTTCTGCAGCTTTGAGCGTTTCATCGAAATATCCAACCGCGCGCAGCGCGTCGCGGCGAATCAAAACATTAGAACCGCTTTCAATGAAGTTAATGGTTAATAGCTTATCTAGCACTTTACCGCTAGCGCTGATGTGCGTGCCTGCTTGTAAAAACTGGCTGTGTTCATCGATGTAGTCTGTCCAGCTGTAGGCGATCGCAGCGCTAGGATGGTGGCGCAGCGCAGCTAGCTGCGCTGCTATCTTATCAGCTGTCCAAACATCGTCTGCGTCTATAAATGAAATGTAGTCTCCAGCGGCACGATCGATGCCGCGATTGCGGCTAGCCGATAGGCCAGCATTGCTGTAGGAAACGACCTGCAGGCGCTGATCTTGAAAGCGCTCCAAAATAGCCTTGGTTTGATCGGTAGAGCCATCATTGATGACAATGACTTCTAAATGCCGATAGGTCTGACCCAGCACAGATCGAACCGTTTCTTCAATAGTTTGCTCTCCATTGAAGACAGGAATAACGACTGAGACGAGCGGTTCAGGCTGGGTCATAGGATATCAGGAGGGGCTGAAGCATTGTGACTAGCGTTTCTCAAACACGTAGGCGTCAAGCCAAAGCTCAGAGTCTGGAACGTCAGTGAAATGCGCGATCGCTTGCTCAAACAAATTTAGCTTTGGCTGGTACCTAAAAACCAAGCGAGAGGCAGCAGCTACCGTCTCTAGCTCTGCTTTCGAAATTGGGTCTTCAGGCAGGATCACGATTAAGTCGCCTGAATCTGGCTGCTGGCTGTAAAAGCATTTGTAGGGTCTGCCATAGGGTACACAGAGATCTGCTTCAAATTGAGTTTTGCTGGTAACGAGAAAAGCGGTCTCTGGTATCTGCTGGCGATCGTCGTCAAGAATATTGAGCCCCTTGTATTCTAGAAAAGAGGAGAACTCCATCAATCTAAAACCGCTGCTTGGGTGTTGAAAGAACAGTGTCTCAGGGGCTGAGCCCTGGTGGGCATAGCGATTTTCAAGAAAGCTGTACAGCGCTGCTTTCCCGGCAATCATATTTTTGCGCTCAAGCAGATAGCCAGCCGACTGACCGAGCGCCTGATGCAGCAGCATAGCCACTGCGATCGCCGCCGCCGCTAGCTTGAGCGACCGGCGGCCAGTTGAGCGATCGGCTAAAAAGCGGCTGAGCAGATAGCCGAGATATAGACAGGCTAAAAAGTTAGCGGGCGCCATGTAATAGGCCGATACCATCCCCAGCTTGAGATACGACATTGCGTACAGAAAAGTACCAGTCGCCGCTGAGTCCCAAAACAGGTTGAGGTGCTGGCGATTGCGCACTGCCGCGTAGCCGAGCCGAGCCAAGAAAACCACTACAAAAGCATCTAGCAAGTAGTGAGTTGCGGCATAGGCTGACGCAGCCTGTAGAAAACTGACCCGTTTATCTCCTCGGGCGATCGCGCTGGGATCGACGTTGGGTAAAATCTCAACCGTGTAAAGCAGCAGAAAAACTGCTGAAAGCAGCAGCATAGCGACTTCAATCGGATAGCGCTGAAGTATATTTCGCCCATCTGTTTCTGGCCTATCGGGCTGAGCGCTCGGTTTGATAATGCTGATCAAGATGCGTGCAGCTGCTATGCCCCCTACCAGCAGAAACATGGTTTCTTTGTAGTAAAGGCAGCTCTGTGCAGAGATGACTGCAATTACAAACCAGACAAACCTTTGATTCTGCGAAAAGCGCTTGATGGCTATTAAAAGCAGGCTGACCCAAAAAATAATGTTTCTTTCTGGGTAAATGAGCCCTGAAAAAGAGATGATAAAGCTTGGCGAAAGCAGCGCTAGAGACAGAGTCGTTATCTTGATTGGTACCCCAGTATCTAGCAAAAGAAAAACGCAAACGCCAATGACCGCAAGCTGCAGCAGTGAGAGTGAGTGATAGGCAAAGACAGACTTGCTAAATAAGCCGATGAGGTTGTATTCCTGAAGCCCTAGCGGAAAAAAACGTCCGCTTTCTTTCCAAATTGGCATGCCAAAGCTGCGGCCGCTCAGGGAGTAAAACGTCAGCTGTGAATTGTCGTAAGCTGCAAAATCTTCTTTATACAGCAGGGCAGCGGAATAGGCTAAAAAAGCCAGAACGCCTATGAGCATCAGCCCTATGTTTTTATAAGTAAAATAGTGAGCCAGCGGCTTATTTAGTAGTGGACTGGCTTGCTGACGGGCTGATATTGCCGGTCTTTTGACACCTATTAAAAAAAGAGCGACTGCGACGGCAGGGGTAGCAATAAAAATACTCAGAAAGCTGCTGTAGGTTCTGAGATAGGCAAATGCTGCCTGAATATGTTCCTGTAGAGGAGGCATGATTAAGCTGATATATCTATGAAAAACCCTTGATCCAGGCTATGGAATTTGGACAAATTCTCAAAGCAGCCTTCTTCGCGTCTTCAAACGAAAGTTCAAGATTGACGCGGTCCTAGCCCAATTTAAGTAGCTTTTCATAAAGGTAAACGCTCCCTTGATAATGCTTTTCATCGCTACAGCTAGCCTCACAACCAGCGGCTGTTGATAGAGTTATTCAGCAAGTGCCGTTGGTTTTTCTAAAGTTTCAAGGGGTTTACCCTCAAAGTAGCTAGGAATAGGCGCGTCTAGCAGCCGGAGAATAGTCGGTGCCAAATCGAGCGCTTTCATATCAGTTGGC
>JAAHIA010000051.1 GCA_010671975.1 Leptolyngbya sp. SIO4C1
GGATTCCGAGCGCCCCGAGGCGTAAACTCTCGACCCAGGATTGCGGGGTAGAGCAGTCTGGTAGCTCGTCGGGCTCAAGCCAGCAGGCACAGAAAGCGAATCGTGCCCGGGCCAGCCTGCTTCAGCCGGTTCACGGCCGCGATCGCGGTGTTGCCGGTGGCCAGCATCGGGTCCACCACAATCGCGTCGCGCTCGGCAATATCTTCGGGCAGCTTAAAGTAATACTCAATCACGGCCATCGTGCGCGGATCGCGATAGAGCCCGATGTGGCCCACGCGGGCCGAGGGCACCAGCTCCAGCAGGCCGTCTAAAATACCCTGCCCGGCGCGCATAATGGCGACCACGACCATCTTCTTATCGGCGGCGAGCACAGGGGCCTGTGCAGTTTCCATCGGCGTGGCAATGGTCTTTTGCTTGAGCGGCAGATCGCGCGTGACTTCGTAGCCCATCAGCAGGCTGATTTCTCTGAGCAAGGCGCGAAACTTGGCGGTACTGGTGTCGCGATCGCGCATCAGGGTGAGCTTATGCTGAATCAGCGGATGCGGAATGATATGGACTTCAGGGGTCATAGGCACCTGCAGTGACATCGGCAAAATTAAAATACGGTGCCGTCGCTGATCAGCTGAATGGGGGGTGTCCCAGCTGGGCGCTTTCGGCGAGCAATCTGGCGGCCCGCTGCCCAGGTGCCGCCCTGCAAAATTTCTGGCAGCGATAGCGGCCGCTGCAGCTGAGCGCGCACCGATTCAGCAATCCGATCGAGCGCGGCAACGGTCAGCGCTCGCCATTCTACAATCACCGGTGACGCCGGCGCATGCGGCTGGCTTAACACCTCAGGATGCTGCGGCACCAGCAGCCCCAAATCTAAGCAGAGGCCGCCGTTGCGATATTCGGCTAGACCCGTCAGCGCGTCTAGCTCAACAATCTGCAAACCCAGCAGCTGCAGCGGCTCTAGCAGTGAATAGGTGAGCCATTGCGATAGCTTGTGAAATGGCACCAGCTGAGCGCCAGGTCCGGTATCTGGCAGATCTGGATGCGGCCAAACGTCGCCGAGATTGACGCCGGCGATCGCCACTCGCCCCGGCCAGATATCGCCGAGACTACTGAGAACAGCGCTAAAAATTTTGGCAGCCGGCAGTTTGCCCTCGACGGCCTGAGCGGCAAGAAAGTCGGCCAGATATCCCAGACGGGGCTGACGCTCGCCAAAGCGATCGGGCTGCTGACTGAGGCAGCGACCCAAGGTTTGCAGCAGCCGACAGCGGCCCTCTAGCCCAACCAGCGGGTTCTTCTCACTGACCTGAAAGGCAGCTGCCAAATCCTCAACCCTCAGCTGCTGCAGCGCCGCTGCATCGACTCGCCAGGGCTGGTCTGCCTGACTAGAGAACCGCCCTTGGGCAAAGGCATCAAAGCTGGCCACTGCCAGGCCCTCCGAGCGGCTGAAGCAACGACCGCTAGCGTCCATGTAGCGCCAGTCGGGGCCAGCCCCAGCATCGAGCAGCACGCTGACAATGACCAGATCAAAGCTGGCACGCACGCGCTCCTGCAGCGGCAGCTCGTGCCAAACCGGCTGTAGCTGCTGCAGCCGCGATTCGCCGTTAGTTTCGAAATGCCGCCAGCGCGCATGCACCGGAATATGGCCGTCTGGGTAGTTAACCCGCGTCACGTCGACCACATAGCGGGCTACAGCCTCTAGCTGAGCCAGATCGACGCGAAAGTGAGTAAGTTTGCGATGGCAGGCTTGCTCAAACAGATAGTTGGCGCGATCGCGAATGGCCTGGGGCGATCGCAGATAGCTCACGACGGTATCCATCTATTCCTAGACTTAACTCCTAGACTTGATAGTCGCGACCTTTGACCTGCGAGAGCGTAGCAGCGTCTGGCTGATCTGAATGGCTAAAGTAGCCGGCCGCCTTCTTGGCCTCAATCTCTACTCGCGCATCGCCCGGGATGAGATCGTCTGGCAGCGGTACTCGCTCGACCACCTCAATCCCAGACTGTGTAATCGCCTCGTACTTTAGATTGCTCATCGAAATTAGCTTGTCGATGCGCGTAATTCCCAACCAGTGCAGCGCGTCCGGCATCAGCTCTTGAAATCGCACGTCGCTTACGCCGGCAACGCACTCTGTTCGCGCAAAATAGGCATCGGCGCGATCGCCGCCCGTCTGTCGCTTGCGCGCGTTGTAAACCAAGAACTTTGTAACCTCGCCCAGCGCCCGACCCTCTTTGCGCAGATAGACAATCACGCCGGCCCCGCCGGCCTGTGCGGTTTCAAGGCAGGCGGCAATACCGTGCACCAGATAGGGTCGGCAGGTGCAAATATCTGAGCCAAACACGTCTGAGCCGTTGCACTCATCATGCACGCGTACGGCTAGCGGTCGGGAAGGATCTGCTACAGCGGCAATATCGCCGATAATATAGACCGTCATTCCCCCAATTGGCGGCAGAAAAACCTGCAGATCTGGTCGCGTTACCAGCTCTGGAAACATGCCGCCTGTCTGCTCAAACAGGATGTAGCGCAGCTCGGCTTCAGCGACGCCCAGGCGGGCGGCAATGCCCGGCAGGTACCAGACTGGCTCAATCGCGGCCTTCGTCACCACCAGCTCGCCGCCCGGCTTCATAATCTTGCCATCTTCGACCAGCAGCCCTTTTTGCACGGCCTCCTGCAACTCTGGCATTTGGATGTGGGCCTTGGTCACAGCAATCGTGGGGCGAATGTCAAAGCCCTGCTCGTAGAGCGCTGAATAGAGCTGGCCCACCTGCGCCCCAAACGGGTCGAGCGAGACAATTTTATCAGCCTCAAACCAGCTAGGGTAAGGCCCAATCTGAATCGTAGGAGCCGTATTGGTGAGATCGGGGCGATGGTCACGCTGCAGATCGCCGCTAGCCACCGCTAAAGCCCGATAGACCGCATAGCTGCCCGAATGGGTGCCAATCACGTTGCGATGGGCGGGATCGCTGACCGTAGCGACTACCGGACCGCGCACGGTGGGATCTTCAGCCCCCCAGTGAATCGGCAGGATCGACTGACTCACCGTGCTGGGGTGAGAGGTGAGTACGATATGGCGCGGCGACTCAAACGAGCGATCGGGCTCCTGTGGCTGAGCAGCGTTCGGCGGGAGAGAAGAGACCATAGAGAAGTTCCTAAAAGACCTAAAGCGGCTATTCACCCGCTGCCAGCAGCAGGCGGCATGTGCATGATTCTACAATGACTCATTTTCGAATCAACGAGTTGCGACACCCTACAGGCCCTGAGGCAGTAAAATCTTGCAGTACCGGGTATTGCCTAGGAGCATGGTCTGATTAACGGCTATTGCCCACAGCCCCTCTGTCGACCCACGATATAAGTCTCACGAGGTTAAATTCAAACTCAGTCTGACGGAATCTGTCGCGCTGCTTCTTCTATCTATGGATCGTTTCACTGTCGAAGTTATTTCCCAAACTCCAAATCCGCAGCAAACTATCTATGCGGCTATGCACCAAGACTACGCGGAAGGGTTTGTGTGGCAGACGCGCGACGGCTGGCCCAGCGAAGCCGAGTGCGGTGACATCATCATTCAAAATTTACTTAAAGGCGGACGCGGCCACTATGGACCGCTAGAGCATCCGCAAATGGTACTGAACTGCGGCTGGTTTCCTCACTCCACCATGCAGCAGGTCCGAACCCATCGGGTGGGCGTCAGCTTCGATGTTCAGTCCTCACGGTATACGGGACGGCGTCTCTTGGAAGTTGTTGAGGGTAAACGAACGGTTGAAGAAGTCTTCTATCTCCGACCGCTAGGGTTTTACACTGACCGACAGGGCAAAAAATACGAATATACGGTTGAGCAGCGGCAGCAGGATCTCGACTGGTGCCGGCAGGCGTGCGATCGCTACAAGACTCGAATTGAGCAAGGGTTTTCAGAAGAGCATGCGCGCGGGCTGATCCCGTTTGACGTGCGGCAGCACTGGGTGATGTCGGCCAACGTTCGCAGCCTGATGCACCTGATTGATTTGCGCTGGAAGGCCGACGCCCAGCTAGAAGCTCAGAAGCTCTGTGAGGCTATCTGGCCGCATTTTCAAGCCTGGGTACCCGAAGTCGCAGCCTGGTATGAGCAAAACCGACTGAAGAAAGCGCGACTGGCTCCTTAAGCCCGGTTCCTTAAGCCAGGCTTACATTTCTTCGCAATCAGCATTTAAACGCAGCAAAATTAATAACGCCTTCTAAGAAGCTTTTCAATAAGTTTATATACTGATCTGTTCGCAAAAACTGCTGCCTACACTGGAGGGTGCTGCCGCATGATGGTACCGTTACGCACTCACCTATGAACGCCCCGCAGAGCTATATCCTTTTATTAGGACAGCAGCATGACATCGCGCAGGCAATGCAGGTTAGCTTAGGCCCGCTGCCCTGCACCGTCATTGCTGTCCACTCAATTGACCAGGCACTGGCTCAGATGCAGCAAAATCACCCTTCTCTAGTCATTTTGTCAGGCAGCCAGCAGAACTGGTCCGAAACGCTTGTACAGAGTCTCAGGAATAGAGTAAAGCCGGCCGATGTCACTATTGTTGCGCTGACTGAACCCGACGAACCTCGGTGGTCGTCTCAGGAAGACCCTTCAGGCTTAGATGGCTTTTTAGTAAAGCCCTTAAGCGGCGATATTCTCAATTCTCTGCTGCAGTCAGCCTTGGTCAAAACCAGGCTGCGGCTTTTATAGCAATTTTTACAGCAGACATGTCGCCGCCTATAGGCAATTTTTATACGGCATCTATCCAACTGCGTAGATCTAGCCAGATGATTGAATTTTCTACCGTTTCAGGCGAGCCGTATCGCCGTCTCACAGCAGCTAGCAGCTAGAAAACTTTTTAAACTCTGTGCGTTCTTCTGTTAAGCATGCTACTACTGTAGAAATACGCACCTAATCTTAATTGCTTGGTTATCTCAGCACAAAGTGGTGCATTTTTGTCAGAAGGGCTACAATCTATGAGTCCTTTTTGAATTTCCGCCTTTAGGCATAGGCAACTTAAGCAGCTTATGCCTTGCTTAGTGGAAATTACCAATAGCCAGACGCAGTTTTACAAATTCTGATTGACGAGAGCAGCTCTTTTGCGGATATTTTTCACCCATTTATTACGCAGAACGCTGTTCCAGACTCAGATGCGCTGGTTTTGAACTTGCCTAAATCTTGATCTATTGCATAGAGGAGCATGAGGAACGCGGCATGACCCAAGCAGCGAACAATGTACTTGAGACGCTAGAGCCTGACAGTGATCTAGATCGCCTCATTGAAAGTGACAGCAATCGAAGGTTCAGTGCTCAAGAGGAAGGTGAGGAAGAACCGGCTAAGCCTGCCAAGGGAAAAGCAGCTCGTCGGACGCAGCAGTCGTCAAAAAAGAAGCACTACACCGAAGATTCCATTCGTCTCTATCTCCAAGAAATTGGTCGCATTCGTCTCCTCAGAGCTGAAGAGGAAATTGAGCTAGCGCGCAAGATTGCCGATCTGCTTGAGCTTGAGCGCATTCGTGACGACATTTCAGACGGTTTAGACCACGAGCCGACCGACGCCGAATGGGCCGAATCGGTCGATATGTCGCTCCCCGCCTTTCGTCGCCGCCTGCACCTAGGTCGCCGCGCCAAGGACAAGATGGTCCAGTCTAATTTGCGACTGGTGGTCTCAATTGCTAAAAAGTACATGAATCGCGGTCTTTCATTTCAAGACCTAATTCAAGAAGGCAGCTTGGGCCTCATTCGGGCCGCTGAAAAGTTTGACCACGAAAAAGGCTATAAGTTTTCAACCTATGCTACCTGGTGGATTCGCCAGGCAATTACGCGCGCGATCGCAGATCAGTCTCGCACCATTCGTCTGCCGGTTCACCTCTATGAGACCATCTCGCGAATCAAAAAGACCACCAAGCTGCTGTCTCAGGAGCTTGGTCGCAAGCCAACCGAAGAAGAGATCGCTACTCGCATGGAAATGACCATCGAGAAGCTGCGCTTTATTGCTAAGTCGGCGCAGCTGCCGATCTCGCTAGAGACGCCAATCGGCAAAGAAGAGGATTCACGTCTGGGAGACTTTATTGAGTCAGACGGCGAAACGCCCGAAGATGAGGTCTCTAAGAGTCTGCTGCGCGAAGATCTCGAAAGCGTTCTTAGCACCCTAAGCCCGCGTGAGCGCGACGTGCTGCGCCTGCGCTATGGCCTAGACGATGGTCGCATGAAGACGCTAGAAGAAATTGGTCAGATCTTCAACGTTACCCGCGAGCGCATTCGCCAGATTGAGGCCAAAGCGCTGCGTAAGCTGCGTCATCCTAACCGCAACAGCGTGCTAAAAGAATACATTCGCTAGGCGCTAATAGCTGAAAGCTGGGATCAGGCGCAGCTCGAGCTGCGCCTGATTGGGCTAGCCATGGCCCACCTGAGTGAGCCAAACCGCAAAAGTGGACAAATCCGCTGCTTGCTGGTACGCTTGTTCTTATGGGTTATGCCGCAATTTACCCCAGCAAACATATGGAACCTTTAACCGAAGCTCAACGCGAGCTGTACGAATGGCTAGTTGACTACATTCGTATCAATCAGCATTCGCCATCAATTCGACAGATGATGCGGGCGATGAATCTACGATCGCCTGCACCGATTCAAAGTCGGCTAGAGCATCTGAAGAACAAAGGCTACATCGATTGGAATGAGGGCAAGGCCCGCACCATTCGCATTTTGGCGGAGCCTAAAGGGGTGCCCATTTTAGGCGCGATCGCAGCCGGTTCGATGGTAGAAGCCTTCACCGACACGGTTGAGCATCTCGACCTGTCAACGCTGCCCCTTAAAATGGATGACTTTGCGCTACGCGTTCGCGGCGACAGCATGATTGATGCGCTGATTGACGAGGGCGACATTGTGATCATGCGTCCGGTACGCGATCCGGCCAGCCTGCGAGAGGGCACTATCGTTGCAGCGCGGGTTGAGAGCACCACCACTTTGAAATATCTGCACCGCGAGGGCAGTGAGATCGTGCTGAAGCCAGCCAATAAAGACTACGATCCGATGCGCTATCCGGCAGCAGAGGTGTTTATTCAAGGGCGTCTAGTTGCTGTTTGGCGCGGTTACGATGCGTTAAGGGCATAGTTTCTAGGCTTAAATCAGGTCCGGCCTCGTCTACACTAAAACCGATCCCGCACAAAGCAACTGGACGGTGTGCTCGGCATGACGCTTTCTAAATCTCTTCGCTGGCAGCTCTCTTTTCGGACCTTTGCCACTCTGTTAGGTACGGCTGCAGCGTTGATAGCGCTGGCTGGCCTAGCTGGCTTTTGGCAGCTGATGGCACAGAGCCCGCTCTTGCTGCTGCGGGGCAGTCCGCACTCGGTGTCTCAGGCAGCTGCCTTTGTACCGCGTCAGGCACCGCTGATGGTATCGCTGCTGACCTCGCCAGAGCGGCTTATTGCGCTGCGACAGGTGCTCACGTCGCCGGCTCAGCGGCGCGACACGCAGGCAGCACAGGCGCAGCTTAAGGCAAGTTTTTTAGAGCAAACGGGGCTTGACTACGATCGCGATATTCGCCCTTGGATCGGAGATGAGGTAACCCTAGCGGTCACCGATCGCGACTTTGACCGCGATCCGACCAATGGTCGTCAGCCTGCCTATCTAGCCGCGATCGCGCTGCGAGACGGCGATCGCGCACGCGAGTTTCTAGAGCTGTTTTGGCAGCGGCAGGCGCTGGCCGGGGCTAAGCTTCAGTTTGAGGTAATCAACGGCGTTCGTCTGATCTACGAGCAGTCTGACGCCGCTATTTCAACTGAGAGCGCAGCTGCAGGGGTTGCCCAGGCGCTTGCAGGTCTGAGGCAGCAAGGACAGCTGGCAAGCGCGGTGGTTGGCGATCGGTTTTTGCTGTTAGCCAATCATCCCCAGGCCGTGCGGCAGAGCATTCGCAACGCCCAGGCCGGCTCGCTGAGCCTGAGCCAACGGCCAGACTATCAGCGCGCGCTCAAGACGCTGCCCTCCGAGCGGATTGGGCTGCTCTACTGCAACCTGCCGCAGTTCTTAGACTGGCTGGGGCTAGCGACTAGAGCCACTGAACTAACAACCACTCCCCAGGTACAGTCGCTGACGGCAGCAGTGGCGCTAAGCCCGCAGGGGCTGCGGCTAAAAACCGCGATCGCGCCAGCGGCAACGGCTCAGTTTAAACCTCACTCGCCCACACTGATCGAGCCAGTGCCGGCCCTGCGCTATCTGCCACAGACCGCTAGCTTTGCTGCCGGTGGCCAGTCGCTGGCGCAGCTATGGCAAACGCTAGAGACGCAGCTGCAGCCTTATAAAACAGCGCCGGCACCGCTGCAGACGCTGCGACAAACCCTAACCGCACCGGCAAACGATCGGCTGCTGTCGCGGCTCAAGCGCTGGCTGACCGGCGACTATGCGGTAGGGCAATGGTCCAGTGCTGCCGGTGCCGCTCCCGACTGGATTTTAGTAACGCGCCATACGGAAGCCGCCGATGAAGCCCTGACCGCGCTCGATCGAGCAGCCGAAGCCCAGCAGCTAACCGTCAGCCCGCTGCTGCTGCAAAATCAGCCCGTGACGACCTGGAGCCAGTTTCAAACCCGCACGCAGGGACGCGGTCGCGATCGCGAAACCACGGTCGAAACTCAAATCAAAGGTTTGCATGCGACAGTTGCCGGCTACGATATTCTGACCACGTCGCTCGCAGCAATGTCAGCCGTGCTCACAGCACCGTCGCGGTCGCTGTTAGACTCGCCTCGCTTTCAGCAGACCACCGCTGTCTTTGAGCAGCCCAACGACGGCTACCTCTATGTTGACTGGCCGCAGCTGCGGCCGGCCCTGGTAGAGACAGCGCCGTGGCTGACGCTGCTCGATACCACGGCTCAGCCACTGCTCGAGACCCTGCAAACGATAGCTGTGAGCAGCTACGGCAGCAGCACCACCCAGCAGCAGGGCGATATTCTCGTTCAGCTGACCAGTCGATAGCCCACCCATTTTCTATGCCTTCTTAAGCCGAGCGATGCAGTGGCCTGCGATTGAACCCATCGTGACACGCTGGAGCCAGGGCCAGCCGCCCTCAGCAGAGCAGTGGCAGCGTTTGATTCAGCATGAACTTGCAGACAGCGATCGCGCAGCTGCCTGGCAGCTGTCTAGTGACAACGTGCGATCGCGCCTAAGCCAGCGGGCGCAGTGGCTGCTGCAGCTACGGCAGGCGCAGCCGGCGTTCCCGATAGCGCTGGACTTCGCTGCGCTGACCCCGCTGCTGTGGCAGCTGTGGCTGCCGCTCTGTCGCTGGCTAATTGACGCGCAGCAGGCGCAAGGCCGACCGCTCATTCAGGGTATTTTGGGCGGGCAAGGGACTGGTAAAACCACCCTGACTCAGAGTCTGCAGCTGGTTTTAGCACAGCTGGGCCGCCGCGCCGTTTGCCTATCGCTTGACGATCTGTACCTGACCTATGCTGAGCGACGTCGGCTAAGAGCCGCCGATCCGCGACTGATTTGGCGCGGTCCACCAGGAACGCACGATATTCAGCTGGGTATCCGCACGCTGACGCAGCTCAATCAGCCAGATACCGGGCAGACCATTGCGATTCCGCGCTTTGATAAGTCGCTGCACCAGGGCGAGGGCGATCGCGCTGCGCCTGAGCTAGTTTCGCCAGTTGATTTTGTTCTGTTTGAAGGCTGGTTTGTGGGTCTGCAGCCGATTGATCCAGCTCACTTTGAGCTGCCGCCCGACCCGATTTGCACACCGGCAGAGGTGCAGTTTGCGCTTGACATGAACCAGCAGCTGCACAACTATCTGCCGCTGTGGCAGCTGCTCGATCGGCTAATCGTGCTCTACCCGCAGGACTATCGCCTGTGCCAGCGCTGGCGACAGCAGGCTGAGCAAGCCATGCAGGCAGCTGGTAAATCTGGCATGTCAGCGGCAGCGGTCGAAGCCTTTGTGACCTACTTTTGGCGCGCCTTGCATCCTGAGCTGTTTGTGACGCCGCTGCTGCAGCGCGCCGATAGCGTCGACCTGGTGATTGAAATTGGGCCTGACCACGCCCCTTGTGCAGTGTATATACCTAAGAGCAGGTAGCCCGAGCGCTTTTTTTGGGGTAGCTTAATCGATGCCGACCTTGGAGCGCTTGCCCGGCTGCCTGTACGATAATTGCAGTTGCTATGATAAATTCTATGAACGTAGGCGTTCGCATTATTGAGCCCACCGGCATCCTCGACGGCCTTAAAGGCGATCAGCTGCGTCAGCAGGTTGACGCTGCGATCGCGGCCAATATTCAGATTTTGCTGATTGACCTGAGCAATATTACCTTTGTCGACAGCTCTGGCCTAGGTGCGCTAGTGTCCGTGCTGAAGAAAACGCGAGCTGCCAGCTGCGAGATGTACGTCTGCTCTGTCAACGATCAGGTCAGAATGCTGTTTGAGCTCACCAGCATGGATCAAGTGTTTAACATTCTACCCAGCCGAGCCCAGTTCGAGACTCAGGTACTGCCCTCGGCTTCCTAACGACGCCTGAGCCGTGCGAATTTGCCGCAGGCCCCAGCCAGATTATGAGTCAGATTGTTTAGACTGGAAAGCAGGACTATCCACTTTAGCAATCTTACCCACTGACCCTATGGCTTTATTTGGACTAGGCGGACTCAGCAAAAAGACGGCAATGCCTGACCCAGAGAATGCGTTGCCGGGCCGGGATGAGCCGATGCCGGTTCCCGAGCGGCACTATGTCAACGGCAACCCCCTAGAGCCTCCCTTTCCAGCCGGAATGGAAACAGCAATCTTTGGCATGGGCTGCTTTTGGGGAGCAGAGCGGCGCTTTTGGCAGCAGCCCGGCGTCTATTCGACAGCCGTAGGCTATGCGGGTGGCCACACCCCAAATCCTACCTATCGTGAAGTCTGCAGCGGCATGACCGGCCACAACGAGGTTGTGCTGGTGGTTTATGATCCAGAGCAGATCAGTTACGAAGCCCTGCTGAAAGTTTTTTGGGAAAGCCACGATCCCACACAGGGCATGCGTCAGGGCAACGATGTGGGCACCCAGTATCGCTCTGGCATCTACGCTACTAGCGCAGCTCAAAAGGAAGCAGCCGAGGCTTCGCGCGAGACTTACCAAGCAGCGCTAAACGAAGCCGGCTATGGCAAGATCACCACTGAAATTCTGCCGGCGCCCGAGTTTTACTACGCCGAAGACTATCACCAGCAGTACTTAGCCAAAAACCCAGGCGGCTACTGCGGTCTAGGCGGCACCAGCGTTTCCTGTCCGATTGGGGTCGGCGTCTCTTCGTAGGAGCAGCCAGGCGATATCAGGCAACGCTACGCGAGGGCTGGTACTAGACCGGCCCTCGCGCGCTTAAATCTGTCTCTAAAAGCTTGCTGTTTCTAAAAGCTTATTGAGCAACAGCAAATTAATAACCGCAACGACTGCGATCAGTACACCCGAACTATGTGATATAGTTCGGGTGTACTATTGGGGACAAAGTCACCCATTCAGTTGCATTGAGGTAGATCTATGCCCACAGCCACTAAGACGACCGCTAAGACGACGGCCGCTAATAAGACAGCCGCTAAAACCACAGCAGCCAAGGCCGCCCCGCGTGCGCGCAAGGCCCAAAGCGACCAGGCCAGCTCAACAGCTCAAATACTCGCGCTCGATGCTGGCAACTACGATCTCAAATTTTTTAGCGGGCAGGGGCACCCCAAGGCTATTCGCTCAGTGCGGTTTCGGCTGCCGCAGGGTCGAGACGCTGTTAGCTATTCTGAGGCGTCGCCGCTGATTGAGCTGCCCAACGGTCGGCGCGAGCACTTTGGTGCGCAGGCTTATAAGTATCGCCGTCAGCAGCAAACTGTGATTGAGAATAAGGTTGAGTTTGCCAAGCTGCACTTCTATGCCTGTCTAGAGCCGCTGGCGGATAGCGCTGAATTTCCGGTGCATCTGCTGGTCTCTACGCCTGACCCAATTCGGCACGCCGATGAAATTCGCGCTCAGCTGCTGGGGCTGCATGAGTTCAAGCGCAACGGCACTGAGTGTAGGGTCACAGTCGAAAGCGTGACCGTCGAGCGGGAAGGCATGGGAGCTTACTATCACGCGCAGCAGCAGGGGCTCATACCGAATGTGGGCTATACCGTCGTGGTCGATATTGGGGGTGGCACCTGGCTGACGCGCCTAGTCGATAGCGATGGTGAGGTGATTGATGAAAATATCATGGATCGCGGCGGTACCTATGAGCTGGCAACTGCCATTAGCTTTGACCGACGACTGATTAACGCGCTAGGCACCACCGTAGACCCCTGCGTCATTATGGATGGCTTCCGCACCGGTCACGGCTATGCCGATACAGGGCTGTCCTGGGCGGGCTGGCTAGATGAATATCTCGATCCTTGGTTTAAGGGGATTTTTCAGATGGTCAAGGCGCAGTACACCCCCTACATGGCGAGGGTGACGCGCTTTCTAGTGACCGGCGGCGGATCGCATCTAATTGCTGAGCGCTTAGAAGGCCGCAAGCTCTTTGCAGTACTTAGAGATCCTCAGTTTGCCAATGTTCTAGGTTTATATTCTCGTTCTACCGATCAGCAGCTATGTCTGACAACAAAATCCGAATAAGCCACGATGTCCTTGAAAAGGCCGAGCTCATTGCCAGTGAATGGGGGTTGAAAAACGCTCGCGCAGCGGTTGAAGCGGTTTTTCGTAAATACTGCGACGACTATCTGTATGGGCGCGTCAGCCAGGCGCCTGAAACAGCGCCGCTGAAGCCGGCTGTACCCGCACAGGCCAGTGCGCCCAGCCCAGCCTGCGATGCGCTAGACGCGCTAGACGATCTGCTCGCAATGTAGGGCTATGCAAGAGAGCTAGATCAGGGCTAAAGCCCGCTCATACGGCCGATTGACTCAGCGACGGCGCTGCTTAAGCGTCGGGTGCACCGGCTGAGGCTGCCCGCTACCAGCTTGGTCAAGGGTAGCTTTCAGCCAGTGTGCTCCCCCAGTCGGCCCGTTGCCGTTTAGGATGATAGATGACCGGCTAGCAAAGTGTCCTGGCTTGGGTCGCGCTGCCGCCCCCGTCTGTGACACCATAGCAGCCTATCTATGTTGATGCGAGGATACTATGAGACGGCGGCAACTCCTTAAATATGCAAGCGCAACGTTTGTTGGCAGCTTAGGGCTAGGGATTGCGTCTAACTGGCAGGCAGTTCGAGCTCAGAGCGGCTCTCTCACCATCAAGGCGCTGGGCCACACCTGCTTTTTGCTCAGCGGCGGCGGCCTGCGCGTGCTGACCAATCCGTTTCGGCAGATTGGCTGTACGGCTGGCTATCGAGTGCCAGCGGCTGAGGCCGACCTAGTGCTCTTGAGCAGTCATCTGTTTGACGAGGGCTATGTTGAAGGGCTCTATGAGAATACGCAAACGCTCGATGAGCCTGGCGTCTACGAAGTCAGCGGCACTACCCTACAGGGTATTGGCATGCCGCACGATCGCGAGGGCGGTCGGCGATTTGGCACCAATACCGCCTGGCAATGGACTCAGGCCGGCATCAAAGTGGTTCACATGGGCGGCGCTGCGGCCGAAATTTCTCTAGAAGATAAGATTTTGATTGGTCGACCCGATGTAATGCTGGTGCCGGTCGGCGGTGGCCCTAAAGCCTACACGCCGCAGGATGCGGTGGCGGCTGTGCGGACACTTGCGCCCAAGGTAGTGATTCCAACTCACTATCGGACTCAGGCAGCGGCAGCAGACGCCTGCGATCTAGTGGCCGTCGATGAATTTCTCTCACTGATGTCGGGCACACCAATCAGCCGCAGCGGCGACACGCTAACGCTGCAGGCCGCAAACCTGCCTAGCAGCGGAATGCGAATAGAGGTGCTAAGCTATCCCTTCTAGGGATCACTTTTTTGACTGAGGCTATGCAATCTGAATATCGTCAGCGGCGACAGGCTGTGATGGAGGCAATCGGTGGTGGCACCGCGATTTTTCGCAGCGCGCCGATGGCGGTCATGCACAACGATGTCGAGCATCCGTTCCGCCAGGAGAGCGACTTTTTCTACCTGACGGGCTTCAATGAGCCAGAGGCTGTCGCGGTGCTAGCCCCGCACCATGACGAGCATCAGTTTGTGCTGTTTGTGCGTCCCAAAGATCTAGAAAAGGAAATTTGGTCGGGCTATCGAGTTGGGGTCGAGGCTGCCAAAGCCCGCTACGGCGCAGACGAAGTCTATTCCATTACTGAGCTAGACGAGAAGCTGACGCAGTACGTTGAGCGGGCCGAACGGCTCTACTATCACTTCGGCTGCGATCGCAGCTTCAATGACAAAATCGTAGCGCTATGGCAGCGGCTGATTGCCACCTACCCCAAGCGCGGTGCCGGGCCCGTAGCGATTGAGGATGCTAAGCTGCTGCTGCAGACGTTTCGTCGGGTAAAGAGCCCGGCCGAGCTAGCGCGCATTCGCCGCGCCGTGGCTATTACGGCCAAGGCTCACAACCATGCGCGAGCGATCGCACAGCCAGGCCGCTATGAGTATGAAATCCAGGCCGAAATGGAGCATATTTTTCGGCTAGAGGGGGCAATAGGGCCGGCCTACCCCTCGATTGTCGCCTCTGGCGCTAACGCCTGTATTTTGCACTACATCGAAAACAATCGACAAATGCAGGCAGAGGACCTGCTGCTGATTGACGCTGGCTGCGCTTACGACTACTACAATGCTGACATCACCCGCACTTTTCCAGTCGGCAGCCAGTTTACGCCTGAGCAGCGAACCCTCTATGAGCTGGTGCTCGAAGCGCAGCTGCAGGCAATTGAGGCAGTACAGCCGGGGCGACCGTTCAACGAGTTTCACGATGCGGCGACGCGCACAATCACCGCTGGGCTAATCGAGCTAGGTCTGCTTGCCGGTGAAGTCGATCAGCTGATCGAAGAAAAGAAGCACAAGGCCTTTTTCATGCATGGTACGGGCCACTTTTTAGGGCTGGACGTGCACGATAGCGGCATTTTGCGCAACCCCGATAAAACCTGGCGGCCATTTACCGCCGGCAACGTGGTCACGGTGGAGCCCGGTATCTACATTTCCCCCCACTACGAACCAGCCGAAGGCCAGCCGGCTATCAACTCGCGCTGGCTTGGCATCGGCGTTCGGATTGAGGACGACGTGCTGGTGACTGAGAGCGGCCATGAAGTTTTGACAGCGGCTGTCCCGAAAACGCTTGCAGCAATGGAAGCTTAAAGATAGTCTCTAAGGCAGCCAAAATATTGTGCAAAAACTTGCGATCTGCTCTCGCTTAACGGTATTAAACCCTCCACAATTGTTGGCTCATGCGTTCCCAGTTGACACTTAAGATGCGCTTTTGCTGCGGGGAGAATTTAACCTGTGAAATGGAAACAGCTACTGCCCGGCGTCTTGGGCGTTGCCGGAGCATTGCTACTGGCGCTGCCATCAGAGGCGGCTAGACTCCAATCGTGGCGGTTCAATGCGCGAGAAAATCAGCTCACATTCTCTACTGATACGCCCGTACAGCCGCGCGCGCAGCTAATTTTTAGCCCCACCCGACTGGTGATTGACCTGCCGGGCACCAGCCTTGGCCGCTCTGCTACCGATCGCTCAGTCGGGCGCGGTGTCCGCGAGGTGCGCGTCGGCCAGTTTGAGGCGCAGACTACCCGTATTGTCATCGAGCTAGAGCCTGGCTACATTCTGGATCCGCAGCAGATAGTCGTGCAGGGCGAAACCAGTCGCGACTGGCGCGTACAAATTCCGCAGCCGCAGCGGGGCGACCCGCCTAACAATGCGCCGACTACAGCGGCAGCCGCAGCCCAAAATAGCGTCAGTCGCGAGTCAGCTGAGGCGGCTACGCAGATTCAAGGGATTGTCGCTACCGCAGATGGTTTCTTTGTGCGCACGCGCGGTGCGGTGCCTGAAATCTCGGTGCGTCGAACGGCAGAGCGGCACGATCGCAATCGCAAAATCATCATCGAGGTGAGCGACGCTGCGATCGCGGCTGGGCTAACCCAGCAGAGCCTGCCGCGCAATCGCTACAGCATCAGCGGCTGGGAGGTAACTCAAACTTCCATATCACCGCCCCAGGTCGAAATTACCCTGAGCCTGGCAGATAGCAGCCCTGACTGGGCCGTACGGGCCAGCGACATTGGTGGCGTGGTAATTTTGCCAGAGGGCGTGTCTATTCGCGATGTGGCCGATAGCGGTAGTCCCACAGCGGGACGTTCGGTGGCGGTGTCTCCTGCACCGGATGAAATCGCTGAGGCCGACGTGCGGCCGCCCAGTCCGCCGCCTGCCGATGCGCCAGAGGTGCCGCCCGCGCCGGCAGAGCTGCCGCAGGTGCGTCGAGGCCGCTATGTGGTCGTGCTCGATCCGGGACATGGGGGGCGCGATCCGGGCGCAGTGGGCATTGGCGGCCTGCAGGAAAAAGAGGTGATTTTTCCCATTACTCAGCAGGTTGCCGAGCTGCTGAGCGAGCAGGGGGTCGAGGTGGTGCTAACGCGCACCGGCGACTATGAGCTCGACCTAGAGCCGCGCGTGCGCATCGCCGAGCGCGCTAATGCTACCGTCTTTGTCAGCATTCACGCCAACGCCATTAATCTCAGCCGTCCCGATGTAAATGGCTTGGAGACCTACTACTATTCCAGCGAAGGCGCGCGCTTTGCCCGAACTGTTCACAATATCGTGCTGCGCGAGCTAGGCATGCGCGATCGCAGCGTCCGCCAGGCTCGGTTCTACGTAATTCGCAATACCTCGATGCCGGCCATTTTGATCGAAACCGGCTTTGTCACCGGTGCCGAAGATGCGCCCAACCTACGCGATCCGCTTTGGCAAACGCGCATGGCAGCCGCGATCGCGCAGGGAATTTTGACCTATCTCCAGCGCTAG